>NZ_JAALDZ010000028.1:0-26195 GCF_014145125.1 Dietzia sp. CQ4
ACCCGATCATCAGAACCGCGCTTTCCGAAAGGCGTCCCAAACACGTTGACTACGGACTGGTCGACGGCCTGGTCGAGCGGTGGTCCGAGCTGATCGGCGCGTAACACCTCACGCTGCGAGAGCGCACAACTTCGTAGCGCCCGTTCCGGGCTGGCGAGCCCGATCCAACAGTTGGTCGATGGTCAACCCCAGCGTCTGGTGGACAGATCGGATTACCTCGGACGAGGCTTCCTTGTTTCCGCGTTCGATGTCTGACAGGTGAGACCGGGACACCCCGGCGTTGCGCGCAAGCTGCTCCAGAGTTAACCCGCGCTCGCGACGCAGCTCTCTCAGCGTCTGACCGACCCGCTCACGCAACAGGTCATCGACGATCCAGGTCTCACGACCGCGCACCCCCAGGTGCCGTAACTCTCCCATTCGACCAGCTTAGGGCAGCGACAGCGATCGAGGGTTTGAAACGGGCAAGGGAGACATTCACATTAAAAAGGGTGACCGGTGGGTCAACGAGGCTGAACGGAAATCGCGAGCACACAATCAGAGTGCGTTATCGAGCGACACATTGATTCCGGCGGCTTTAAGTTCGCGTGCCAACTCAAACTGCCACGATTCGCCATCTACCTTGATGTAGGCAACTCCCGAAAAATCCGTCGGCAACTCGATAGAAGGTTCGTTGAGTGCCGCCACTTTGTCGCGACCTAGAAGTCCGATAAACAACCCGAGCTCAAACACGACATTCTGCCGGGCACGGGGGCTTGTCGTTCCCGAACCGTGGTTCCGCCCCTCGTCGTCTGGAGTAAGAAGGACTACGGCGAAGACTGCACGTTGCGCGTGAGAGAGTAGCTTGCCGAGGATGTCCTGCCCTCGGTTCGCTTGATCAGCCAATACTACGATGTCGCGATCCGTCACGGTATCCAGGAAACGGCGGACAGTTTCGCGTCGCTGGATGTCATGGCCGTGTACCAGGAAAATTGGCGCATCGACAGGGAGATCCTCTGGTGTGGGGTTCGACGACCCTAGGGCGTAGACGTCGAGACGATCTTCGACTGCGCTAAGGACCCGGAGTTTCTCACTGATGTCGGCGATAACTTCGGGCAAGCGCGTCCAGGGGATTGTCGTCGACGCGATTTTCAGGTCGAGAAGCGAAACGGCGGTACCGGTAAACTCATCTTTTGGGCTGGTGGTGAGGAAGCCCGAAACCCTGAATCCGTTCTCAAGTATTGCCGCGGTCCTGCCCTCCCATGACAAGTATCTGTCGCGAAACTCGCTTACCTGATTCTCGTTTGATGGAGCGGAGCGCAGGATCTCCTCCCCGGCCAATCGTGCCTGCGAAATAGATGCTCGCATCTCTTTTGCAGGTCGTGTAAGTTCGACGGTGCCCACTATTTGCTCCTATTCGGAATCGATGACGGCGTCCAGCCACCCCTTTAATGCTGCCAATCGCGCATATGCCTGCGCACCGTCTTGACCTCTTTCGATGACTGCGTGGGGACCGCTGGCGGTGCTCACGATTGGAGGCGCAAGCTGCTCTAGCTCTTCCTGAAGTCCTTGAGGGACTGCGGCCGCTATCTGGTCTCGAAGCGAGTTGTACGAGGGAGGTAAACCGTGGGCAGATTTCTCCGGAACGCGGTCAATGAGACTGGAAACCGCGGCGCGTAGCCTCTTCAGCTTTGCGACATCAACGTTGGACATTGTTCAACTCTGACAGCTTACCCTGCCTAATTCTACAAGGATCGAGACCTACCTTGCGAGCTGATGCCGCAAGAGCTGATCGTCAAATGCGACAAGTGTTGCGCAGGTTCTTCTCCTTGCTGTGACAAACCGAGTAGCTTCGCTTGCGCGGGAAGCTACTCCCAGCCTCTGGCGTCAGATTGTTGGGAACGGGTCGAGGGTCCAGTTCGGTGGGGCGGTGTTCTCGTCGTACTCAGCCCACCCGTCGTGGTTCCATGGGGCTCCGGCGGGAGGGTCGGTGTCATCCCATCGCCATTGTCGCCAGTCGATAGGCAGTCCGGAGCCGTACCGTCGTGCTGCGGCACCCAGGTGGTGGCCTGCGGGCGTGCGGTAGGACCACCAGTAGGAAGTTGCTTCTGCGCCGCCCCAGGTGAATGCGCGCCGGCTGAGCATCCGCTGCTCGATCAACTCGTGGGCCTTCTCAGGCCAGTGTTCGGGCCGTGCGAAGGGCAGTATCGCTTGGGAGTGAATATGGCTGTCGAGGTCATTGGCGAGGAAATAGAGTTGGTCGAGGTGGCGGTCGTCGTTCAGCCTGCCACCGCTGTCTGTACCTGTCTGCTGCCGTGCTTCGAGCTCCCGCTGTCTCCGGTACGCTCGGGCGACCTTTGCAGCGCGTTCCTCTAGGTATTCCACCAGTGCGCCCATCAGCACGAGGGTCTTCGTTGAGGTGACTTTCGTGCCGAATGACAGGTCCCGGCCATGTGCGGCGCCGTGCCGCGAGAGTTTGCCGTAGAACCCGGTCGAATTGACCTGCTCTTTGAATGGTTCTCGCACAATTGGCAGGTTGGCAGCGATGCCGGCCAGCGTTGAGTCATCGAGGTAGGGATCGTTCGTGGAATTGGAGAAGAACGTGGCACCTGTGATGTCTCGTGTGAGCCCGTCGATCTGTGCAAGCGTGAGGAGCGTCGCGGCCGCATAGTTGCCAGCCATGTGACATTTCACGGCCTGATCGATGAGGTTCCCGCGCTGGAACTGCAGCCGCTGGAACTGGTAGTCGATGCCTTTGCCGTACCGACGAAGTGGCACCGCGACGTTGCGGAGGAACACCTCGCTCTCGGTGTGCCACTGTTCGGTCACCAGTGCGTCGATCTCGCGGGGGTCGGCACCGCGGCGAGCGAGCTGCACGATCTGCTGCGTGCCGCGCTGATGCCACAGCCCATACGACGCCCACCCCAGCGGGGCGAGCACCTCAACCGCACGCCCGAGCAAGGCTTCACGAGACAGAGCGAAGTACTTCATTCTCCGATTGTCCCAGCTCATGCGACCCCGAAGTTTGAACTTCGGGTCAGGCTCGCGGAAGTCGTGGGGTACAGAGAGGTCTTTGGGTGCCGTCCAGCAGATAGCTCACTGTGAATGCGGCTCCATCGGCGAAGTGGCGGTTATCTCGAGCAAGAGGAGAGCCGGAGCTGTCCCTGTTGGGATGGCTCCGGCTCTTTCTGTGCGTTCGTAGTGGGTCCACGGTAGCTGGTGGGGCGGGACAGTGTGGTCAGGTGAACTCCCGCAGGCGGGGGAGGACGGTGGCCAGGTGCTCGAACTCGGCGGGCCAGCCGAGTTTGAGCCAGGTGGCTCGCCCGGAGGTGAGGTGGTCTCCGTCGATCATGGGGCCGACTCGTTGGTGGTGCTCAGGGGCGCCGAGGCGGCGGAGGATGTCGTAGACGGGGTTGATGGGTAAGTGGTGGGTGTGGATGTAGGCCCACACTTGGTCGGTGCTCCAGTCCCAGATGGGGCAGTAGGCGACGGTGCCGTCGTCTCGGCGGATCTGGCCTGGGGCGTCGCCGGCGGCGCGGGCGTTGCGGTAGGCCATGGTGCGGGAGTGGGATTCTGCGGCTCTGACGCCCCACAGTTCGCCAGGCCCGTGGTCGTGGTGTGCCCTGGAGGCGGGTTCCTCGATGAGATTGTCCCGGAGGGTGAAGCCGGTGGTGACGATCTCGCGGTCATAGGCCCAGGCCCCGGTGGCGTCGAGGTAGTTGAGCAGGGGGATGCGGGCGTTGTAGACGGTCAGGTTCAGGTCCCAGAGCCCGGACAGATGCTCGAGATAGTCCAGTGTCTGGGGGAACTCTGTGCCGGAGTTGAAGAAGGCGACGGGCACGTTCGGGTCCACCTGGAGCGCGAGATGGAGCACGGCCAGGGAGTCCTTTCCTCCAGAGAACGGGAGGTAGCCGTCGTAGCGCTCGAGGTGCTGTTCGATGCGATCGAGCAGCTGGGCTTCGCTGTCGCGGCGGTGCTGCAGGGCCCGGAGGAGGTCGAGGTCGAGAGGATCGTTCATCGGGAGCCTTGGATAGGTCTGACGGCCAGGGCGTCGACATCGCCGTTCAGTAGCGCGTCGACGTCGTCGAGAGCCTGTAGTCGGTGATCGGCGAGCACGTGCTGAAGGTGTTCTGGGCCGTAGACCCCGTCGGACAGGACCCGCCCGTCGGAAAGCACCAGGGTGTCCAGGAAGACGGACACCCACAACGGTCGGGAATCGGAATAGTCGATGTTCGGTGTGCTGGTCATGTTCGGGAGCACAGCATGCGAGGCGGACAGCGGTCGGTTCGCGCTGTCCGGGTGCGCCCATACGGTGACAGCCATGACCACCATTCTGAGCGCTCAGACCCCGATGGAAGCGGCTTACCTGCGTATTCATGGCCAGCCGGAGTCCGGTGACCGGTTCTGTGGTCGATGCGGACGCCGAGCGTGTGCCACGGTTGCGTGCCGGCAGGTGGTCTCTCGCAAGTACACGGCCTTCGATGACTGGATGAGCCCGGGAGGGGATCTGTGCCAGGTGTGCGCCTGGGGCTTGAGTGAGGTAGGGCTGCGGTCGACGACGTTGGCGATCGAGGACGGTCAGGTCCGCGAGCTCGACAGCGCCGGGTTGGCCACGTTGTTGTCCCGGCCGCTCGATGACAGGACCGCGGTGGTGCTGCCGCTGCGCCCCGGGCGCAAGCATCTCCTGCCGACCGCCCGATGGGGGCACGTGGTCGTCGACGATGTCGCAGTGCGGTGGGGCGGGGCTGAGGTCGTCCTGCGGGCGGAGATGGCGTGGCTGCGAGCCCGCGATTTCAGCGTGGCAATGATCCAGGACGGTAGCCCCGACATCGGGATCCTGCGACGGATCCCCACCCACGAGATGTCCGACGTCCTCGAGGCGCTCGAGCGGGTGCGTCGGTGGCGCAACTGCCCGCACTGGCAGATCGCGGTCCGCGCCTCGACGAGCTCGAGCACCAGGCGGCGCTGACCGTGAGTGAGGAGAACAAGACCCCGGTGCAGCGCTGGCGTGAGGCCGCCCCCTGGCTGCCGGCTGTGACCGGGCCGCAGGCCACGGCAGAGGGCCTGTTGCTGATCCTGCACTACTCGATCGACTACTCCGGCTGGGTCGGCAAGCACCTGGCCACGTACTGGGACCACACCCTGCCCAGCAGGGTGCACAAGGCGACCTACCGGGTCGACACGCTCGACTGGTGGTGGGCGGAGATCTCCCGCGAACTTAATGCGACCCCGTCGGCGGCCGGCGTACGCCGCGAACTAGCGGCGCTACTGAGGGAAGACCCGCTGCCGGTCCTGGACGTCCTACGCCGAGAGGCAGTCGCCCTCGTGCTGCGGGTCCGGCTGATCAGCGAGGCCGTGCGCGGCCAGAAGGAAATCGGAGGAAAGACCCTATGACGGTGTCGATGCACTGGGATCTGGACATCACGGCCCTGTCACCGATCGCGCACAAGGAAGAGGTCGTCGGCACGACGACGATGCTGCGCCGCGAGAAGGTGTTCCTGCCCGACGGGCGGATAACCGAGGTGCCGGTGGTCTCTGGGAACTCCCTGCGCGGGGTGCTGAGGCGCCTGGGCGAGGAACTGCTTCGGGAGGTGCTGCAGTACGAGGGGCAGCTGCCACTGCGGGTCGCACACGCCTTGCGCAACGGCGGCTCGTTGAGCAAGACAGACGTCGAGGGGATCTCCGGCCGGAGACTGGCCCGCCTGCGCGATCTCGTCCCGCACATCGGCGTATTCGGCTGCGCGGCGGGCGCGCGCACTATCGGGGGCGCCGTCCGCGTGGGCAAAGTCCGCCCGGTGTGCCAGGAGACCCGGCACCTGCTCGATGGCCTCGAGCATGCCGGCGAGCTGCCGTCGGTGTTCAAGCAGGTGTGTCTCGAGTCCTACAGCCACTTCGCCGACGGTGGCGAGCTCTCCCACGAGGAACCCGACGGGCACGGCCCGTTGATGAGATACGAGGTCGAGGCGTTCGCCACCGGCGTGAAACTACGCACCTGGGTGCGCCTGGAGCACGCCCGCCCAGGAGAGGTCGCCTTCCTCACTGCCGTCCTGGCTGAGTTCTCCCGCCGCGGCCACCTAGGGGCCCGCTCTGGAACCGGGTTCGGACAGATCCGCGTCGCCGCGAGCGATCCGGTCCTGATCACGGGCGACAGGCCCGAGCTCACCAACTGGCGCGCCGCCACCGAGGCTCGCCGCGACGAGGTCATGGAGGTATTGCAATGGATCGGATGACGACCAGAATCCTGACGGCGATCGCCGCCGTCGGCGTGGCCTGCACCGCGACCGGATGTCACCAGTCCGGCCCGGCTGCAGATTTCGAGGCGGCGCACCAGGAGGCCACCTCGGTGGAGGTCGTTGATCCCGGCGACTTCCAGAACGAACTGGACGCCGCTGCGGCGGCGTGCCCGCACCTGCTGACCCCTCAGCGGATCTCCACATCGATCGAGACCTTCTCGGGCTGGCGCCTGGACCAGGTCACCTCTGCGGGCATTCGAGGGCTCGCCCAGCTGCCCGATGATCAGTTCGCGACGCACGCCCCGCCTGGCAGCGACCCCGACGACCCGCGTGCGGCGATCACGGCGATAGCGGGGAGAATGTGCGAGATCGGCACCGAACTGACGGCCCCGTTCGACCGTGGACAGCTGCAGCTGCAGGACTGGGCGTCGACGGGCAAGGACCTCGACCGCACCGCGGAATTCGTGGCGCTGGTAGTGGCTGGGGTGATGGCAGGCCCGCAGTACGTGATCGACCACGGGGGCGCATCCGTGAGGGATCCCGACTCGTCCGATGCGATGATCCGGGTGATGTATGCCTGACCTGGTGCCCGTGCGAGTCGTCGCCGAGCTGGCCTCCGGGGTGGGGTCCACCAGTGGATGGGGGCCAGGCCTGGACGGCATTGTCGCCTCCGAGCTGTGGGCTAAGCACAAGGGCGCCCAGCTGGCGGCCGGCGAGGAGCCGGTCGGCCTGGACCCGGACAGGGAACCGGAGGATCTGGACCTTCCTTTTGCCCGCGTAGAGCGTGCCCCCAACTGGTACTGGGCCAGTACCTGTGGTTACCCCGACGGACGTGATCCCCACCCCGAGGTGCGCTACTGGACCGGTAGGGCTGATCAGCAGACGCTGGCAGTGCTGGCGGCGAACCTGCCAGCGTCGATCCCGGATCGTCAGGGCCGGCTCCGTTCTCGAGTGATGCCTCTGCCTGTGCTGATGTGCCGGCGCATGGTGTGGCATGCGGTCGCAGACCCCTCGCGGCTGCGCGAGGTGTTGGCCGGGGTGCGGGCGATCGGCAAGAAGAGGGGCTGCGGCGAGGGCGAGGTCCGCTCGTGGACGGTCGACGAGGTCGACATCGACCCGTTCGCTGCAGCTCACCTGCACCCGGACGGCACGCTTGGCCGCCCGACCCCGATCGAGGTGCTGGGGGAGAAGCCGGCCGTGCGCACTGGCGCTCGAGCTGTGCTGGGCGTTCGGCCCCCGGTCATGCATCCATCTCGCCGCGCAGTGGTGTGGCTACCAGCGGCATGAGTACGAGGAGGAACAGAAAGTGACCCCGCTACAGGCATTTCCTGCCATCGACGAAGGAGGGGCCCCATCACTGCTTGGGTCAACAAGTATTGTCACAACCGTCCACATCAGGTCGAGGTTCACCGCCTCGCCGCCCCGCGATTTCAAGGGCTCCGCGACGACGCGCGGCCTCCAATCACCACCCCAGGATGATCGACGCGGCCTCCGGGAGAATCGCCTCCTTCCAGCGGCAGCCCACAAGGGAGAGACACCATGAGCGAAAACGACAACCCCGAGCTCAAGCCCGATCCAGCCTCCACGAGGCGCCGACTCTCGGTGCCGTTGGTGGCTGGCGCCGCGGTGCTCGTCTTCGTGGCGGCAGGAGCAACCTACGTGATCGCGACAGGAGACCGCGGTGCCGACGACCCGGCGCTCTCCGCGGCCCACGCCACTACCGAGGCCACAGAGTCGGCCACGAGCTCGTACCGATCAAGCTCGATAGCGCCGCAGACCTCGGCACCGGCGCCGACGACCCCGGTCTTGCTCACGGGCGTGCCGGCCGCGCCGACCACCAGCGCCGCTCCCGCCAGAGTGACGAGCACGCCCTCCCGCGGGGCCTCCGCGGCCGGCGTCAACCAGTACGCGCCGATCACCTCGAGCTACGTCCGGACCACCGCCGTGCAGTCCACCACCATGCCGTTGCCTCCTGAGGTTGTCGCTGCAATGGACACGCCGACCACCACCACGGTGCCCACTACTCCGCGGGAGCCTGCCCCTGCCGGGCAGGGCGGTGCCCTGGTCGGCGCAGTTGAGAGGGGCGACGAAGACGGCGCTCCGACCAATGTGGACGGAACGCGACCTGCGGCCGCGGAGAGCGGTCCCGGCCAGTCGCGTCAAGCAGTCCGCGACATTGCCGGCACCCCCGTCGACGACACTCCTGCCCGGCCTGCAGATGCGCAGCAGCCCACGCCTGAGCCGGCTCCGTCGGCGGCGAGTGCGCCCGTCTCCGCGCCGCCGGCGCCGGCCCCGGCACACGAACCAGTGCAGGAGCCGGTGCAGGCTGCCGTGTTGGACGCCGCATTCCGTTCCGCGTTCACTCCCGGTGCCAGCGACGAGCAGATCGCCGCGGCGTTCGAGTCCGGGGCAGCAATGATCCCTGTCGGCCGCGCCTTGGCTGACGGACTGCCGCTCCTGGGGGGCGCCGTTCAGTGGAGCCTGGCTGGGGTGGCCGGCGTCGGAGACACCGCGACCGGGCAGTTGGTGATCACCACCCCCCTAGGTACGAACGTCGTCCCGATGGTCTGGGTTCGCCACGGGGAGCAGTGGAAAATCGCGACCGAAAGCACTTGCGCGCTTGGTCTGGCACTCCTGGGAGGCTGCGCCGGCGCCTGAACCACCGGCGACGAGGCCCCGCTTTCAGCGTCTGAGACGTCGAAAGCGGGGCTTCGATGCGTTGAGTAGGTTGCCACGCGGCGAGTGGCCTGTGGCTACGAGGGTCTCATCCAACACCGCTTGTCGCCCAGAGCCAGCACCACCCGGCTATGGCTTGGGAGGGTGTCGGCCAGAGTTGACACCGCTTGATCTCTCGCTTTGGACCGGCTCCAGATCGTCTGTCTTGGACGTCGGTGATCGGTGGTGAGGACAGGCCGGAGCCAGGCAGTGCGGCTGGCCTTAAGGTGTCAGATTTTCGCGTGAGCTCGTAGGTGTTCGGCCGTGTGGGTCCTGCCGTCCGTGATCATCTGGTCTGGTGTGCCTACGTAGACGACTTGTCCGCCGTCGTGTCCGGCCTCGGGGCCGATGTCGATGATCCAGTCGGCCGCGGCGATGATGTCGAGGTTGTGCTCGATCACAACGAGCGTCGATCCGGCATCGATAAGCCTGTCGAGCAGTCCGATGAGCCGGGAGATGTCAGCGATGTGCAGTCCCGTAGTCGGCTCGTCAAGGATGATCGTGCGGCCGGGGGTGCTGAGTTCGGTGGCGAGCTTGAGTCGCTGACGTTCGCCGCCGGAGAGGCTGGTGAGGGTCTGTCCGAGGGTGAGGTAGTCGAGGCCGACGTCGTGGAGCCGGGACAGGATGCGCCCGATGGCGGGCTGGGTGAAGTAGTCGATTGCGTCGTTGACGCTCATCTCGAATACGTCGGCGATGTTCTTGCCGGCGACGTGGTGTTCTTGGGCTTGTGGGGTGAAGCGTCGTCCTTCGCAGACTTCGCAGCGGGTGATGACGCCTTCCATGAAGGCGAGGTCGGTGTAGATGACGCCATTGCCCTCACAGGCCGCACACCCTCCGGTGGAGTTGGGGGTGAACAGCCCGGCAGGTGCTCCAGTGCTCTTGGCGAACACGTCACGGATCAGGTTGAGCAGGCCGGTGAAGGTGGCGGGGTTGGAGCGGCGCGATCCTCGGATGGGGCGTTGGTCGATGACGATCGCGTCGGGTTCGACGGCGGGGAGGTTGCCGAGGATCAGGCTGGATTTGCCCGATCCGGCGACTCCGGTCACGGCGGTCATCACGCCGCGCGGGATGCGGGTGGTGACGTGCTGGAGGTTGTTGGTGGTGGCGTCGTCGATGCTGATCCAGCCGTCGGGCTCACGCCGTGTCCGGGTCGCGCGCCGGTGCTCGCGGAGCCCGTGCCCGGTGGGGGTGCCGGCCTGGGTGAGGCCTTCGTAGTCGCCTTGGTAGGTGATCTGGCCGCCGGCGGTTCCGGCACCGGGTCCAAGGTCGATGATGTGGTCGGCGATCGCCATGATGTCGGGGTCGTGCTCGACGACGAGCACGGTGTTGCCGCGGTCACGCAGGGCAAGGAGCATCTGTCCGAGCGCGGTGACGTCGCGGGGATGCAGGCCCACAGTGGGTTCGTCGAACACGTAGAGCATGTCGGCCAGTGCACTGCCGAGATGACGGACCATCTTGATCCGTTGGGCTTCGCCCCCGGAGAGGGTGGAGGTGGTGCGGTCGAGGCTGAGGTAGCCAAGACCGAGGGTCATCATCCGTTCCAGGTGGACGCGCAGGTTCGCGACCAGCGGTGCCACGGCGGCGCCGTCGATCTTCGCGACGTGCTCAGCGAGGTCGCTGATCTGCATCGCGTTGAGGTCGGCGATGGACTTGCCATTGATCAGACTGGCTCGGGCGGGCGCGGCGAGTCGAGAGCCGTGGCATTCGGGGCAGGGGCCACGGGAGACGATCCGCTCGAACGCCTCGCGCTGGGCGCCTTTGAAGGAGTCGGGCTCGCGTTGCAGGTAGATCCGGTTGAACCGAGTGACGAGGCCTTCGTAGGCGGTGCCGACCGCATCCATCCCAGCCGGCGGAGTGTGCTCCCCGGCTGGTGCATAGAGGAACAGCTCGCGTTGTTCGGAGGTGTAGTCACGGATCTTCATGTCCGGGTCGAAGAATCCGGACTTGGCATAGGCCTTCCAGAGCCAGGTTCCCGGGTTGAACTTGGGGAAGGTGATCGCTCCTCCGTTGAGGGATCGGTCGTCGTCAACGAGTTCGGACTCCACGACCGAGGCCGCGACGCCGAGCCCCTGACAGTTCGGGCACATGCCGGCGGGGTCGTTGAAGCTATAGGCGTTGGAGTAGCCAGCGACCGGCTCGCCCATGCGGGAGAACAGCAGCCGTAGACGTGCGCCGATGTCGCTGACGGTCCCGACCGTGGAGCGGGGCCCGCCGGAGAGTCGCTGCTGATCGACCACGATGACGGCCGAGAGGTTCTCCAGCAGGTCGACGTCGGGGTGGGCGTAGCTGGGGAGCCTGCCCTGGGCGAACGCCGAGAATGTCTCGTTGAGCTGGCGCGCTGATTCGGCCGCGATCGTGTCGAACACGAGTGAGGACTTACCTGATCCGGATACGCCGGTGACGACCACGAGCTGATGCTTGGGGACGTCGACGTCGATGTCTTGGAGTGAGTTCTGACGGGCTCCCCGTACGCGGATCACGTCGTGGGTCGTCGTCGTCATGACAGTCTCCGGTAGGCACGAATGGCGAGGGGGATGAACGCTACGGTCAGCGCGAGCGGCCAGCCGATGGCGAAGAGCACGGCGTGGTCGGCGACGAAGGTAACCCCGGTGAGGTCGGTGCCCGACAGCAGTTCTCGCACCGCCGATGCGGTCGCGGACAAGGGGTTCCATTCGGCGGCCGCTCCGAGCCAGGAGGGCATCGTGCGTGGATCGACGAACACGGTTGAGACGAACGCCACCGGCCAGATCGCGAGCTGCGCAGTTGTAGCCGCCTCTGGCGTGCCGGCCTTCAACCCGATCCAGACCCCAGCCCATAGCAGGCCGAACCGCAGCCACAGCAGCAGGACGTAGGCGAGCACGATGTCGGCGAGGCCGCCTTCGGGGCGCCAGCCGAGCAGCAGTCCTGCGGCGGTGACGACCGCGAGTTCCACGGCGGCAGTGAGCATGTCAGCGAAGACCCGTCCCAGCAGCACCGAACCGCGGGAGATGGGCAGGGTGCGAAACCGGTCGGTGACGGTCTTGGCGGCGTCTCCGGTGACAGCGGTGATCGTCGTCTCGATGCCCGAGAGCACGGTGAAGGCGAGGATGCCCGGCACGACGAACACGATGTAGTCCCCGGTGGTGCCGGCGATCGCCCCACCGAGCAGACCGCCCATGAGCAGCATGACCAAGACGGGGAAGAGCAGTTGGATGCTGAACGTGATCGGTCGCGCCCGCCAGTGCCGCATCGCGCGGCCGGTCAGGATGACGGCCTCGCGCAGAATGCGGCCCGTAGCCGGACCGTGGTGCTCGATCGTGGTGGCGCTCATGCTGCGTCACCTCCTTGATGCAGATGCAGGTAGACGTCTTCGAGGGTGGGTTCGCGCAGTTCCATCCGCGGCTTGCCCACGATTGCTTTCAAGTCCGATGGGGTGCCGGTGGCGACTACGGAACCCTCGCGTAGGATCACGACGTCATCGGCCAGTTTGTCGGCCTCCTCCAGGTACTGCGTGGTCAACAGGACCGTCGTACCCTCGTCCACCAACGAGCGCACCGCGTTCCAGATCGTGCGACGGGCGATCGGATCGAGGCCGGTCGTCGGCTCGTCGATGAGGAGCACGGCGGGACGGGTGATCATCGAGGTCACGAGGTCCAGGCGACGTCGCATGCCACCGGAGAACCCGGATACCTTCTGCCCACCGTGCTCGCTCAGCCCCGCCTGCTCCAGGAGCGTGACTGCCCGCGAGCGGGCCGCGGTACGTGAGAGCCCGTTCAGCCGGGCGAACAGTTCCAGGTTCTCTCTGGCCGAGAGCACCTCGTCCAGGGCGGCGTACTGCCCCACGACGCCGATCGATGCCCGTACTTGTGCAGGATCGCGGTCCACGTCCCAGCCATTTACGCTCACAGTCCCGGAGTCCTTGCCCGTCAGCGTCGTCAGAATCCGCACCAGGGTCGTCTTGCCGGCACCGTTGGCTCCCAGCAGTGCGCACACCCGGCCGGAGTCGACTCGCAGATCGACCCCGGCCAGCGCGGGCTTGTCCCGCCTCGGGAAGGTCTTGTGCACCGCCTCGACCCGAATCGAACCGGGTGGGCTCGCCTCGTCGTCCATGCTGCTCCTCTCGTCTCTTTCTACGGTGTACTATACATAGTAGATTTCAAGGAGGACAAGGATGGCCAAGCGCACAGGCGTGGACGAGTTCAAGCTGATCGGACTGCTCTGGCGTGACTCGCCGGTGAGCCCACGCAGCGGGATCAGCACCCAAAGCGTCACCGCACAGGCAGTCGACGTCGCCGACAGAGAAGGCCTGGACGCCGTGACAATCCGGCGACTGGCCGAGGCGGCAGGGGTCACCGCGATGGCCCTGTACCCGCATATCGGTGGCCGTGCCGAACTCGTCGAGCTCATGCTCGATCACGTTGCGGGCGCAGCCTACGAGGCCGTCACGATCCCCGAGGGCGCGGACTGGCGCGAACGCGTCACCGCGATCGCCGAAGCGAACTGGGCGAGTTGCCAAGCCCATCCCTGGATCACCGACCTCGCTACCGGACGCCCAGTCCCCGGACCAGGGGCCTCAACGAAGTACGAGACCGAGTTGCGCGCCCTGGACGGAATCGGGCTCACCGACATCGAGATGGAGCACACCCTCACCGCCCTGCTCTCGTTGGTGCACGGAACCGCCCGCGCCACCCTTGCCGCCCAAGACTCCAGGCTACCGGGCGAGGACCACGACACCGACTGGTGGTCGAACATCGAACCGGCCCTGACCACCGCAATCGGCGACCAGACCCGGTTCCCGACCGCCTCGCGCGTCTCACGCACTCTCGGAGAACAGACCGGCAAAGCCAACGACCCCGAAGGTGCCTACCGGCGTGGTATCGGCCTGATTCTCGACGGCATCGCAAAACGCCTCGGCACACCAACCTCCGGCAATGGCCGATGACCTCCGGCCCGACCCAAGACGGGGGTGTCCGTGCCGGCGGGTAGGTCCAGGGTCGACCTGTACTCCGCAATCCGGCGCGATGTCCGCGCCGGGATGTCCAACCGCGCCCTGCAGCGCAAGTACGGCGTGGGGTACCGGACAGTGGCTGCCGCGCAGGCCTCGGCGTGGCCGGAGCCGCGCAAGCCACAGCCGAAGCGTGGATCGAGGATCGATCCACACCGCGGGGTGATCGATTCCTGGCTGCGGGACGATCTGGATGCTCCGCGCAAGCAGCGTCACACCGCCAAGCGAATCTTCGATCGGCTTCTGGACGAGCACGACGCCCACGAGATCTCATACGGGATGGTGCGGGAGTACGTCGCGACCCGACGCCGGGAGATCCGGATCGAGGCCGGTCGAGAGCCCGCAGCCACGTTCATCCCACAAGAACACCTCCCGGGCAGGGAGGCAGAGGTCGACTTCGGTGATGTGGCCATCCGGCTGCGGGGCGAGCTTGTCACTTGCGCGCTGTTCAGCCTCCGACTCTCCTACTCCGGCAAGGCCGTGCAACGCATCAGTGCCTCTGCGGGACAGGAAGCCTTCTTCGAAGGCCACGCCCACGCTTTCCGCGTCCTCGGCGGGGTGCCGGTCGGGAAGATCCGTTACGACAACCTCAAGGCGGCGGTCGCGAGCGTGATTGGGTTCAGCCGTCAGCGGGTCGAGGCCGACCGCTGGACGGCGTTCCGATCGCACTACGGCATCGAGGCGTTCTACTGCCAACCCGGCATCCAGGGGGCTCACGAGAAAGGCGGCGTCGAGGGCCAGATCGGTTGGTTCCGCCGCAACCACCTCGTCCCCATCCCCGAGGTCGACTCCCTCGCCGAGCTCAACAGCTTGGTCGACGAGTGGGACCTGGCAGACGAGACTCGTCGGATCGGGTCCCGAGGCCGCACGGTCGGGGAGCAATTCGTCGCCGAGAAGCCACTGCTCGCGCCACTACCTGTCGAGGTGTTCGAGACCGGCCGGTGGTTTACCCCGCGCGTGGATCGGTACGCCCAGGTTACGGTCAGGATGAACAAGTACTCCGTCCCCGCGCGTCTGGTCGGCCGCCAAGCCCGGGTGCTTCTCAATGCCAGCGACCTGATCATCTACGACGGCAAGACCGAGATCGCCCGCCACGAGCGGCTGATGACCAAGGGCGCGACTCGGGTCGACCTGGACCACTACCTCGAGGTCCTCCTCCGCAAACCCGGCGCGCTCCCCGGAGCAACAGCGTTGGAGCAGGCACGGGCATTGGGAAGGTTCACCCAGGTGCACGACGCCTGGTGGGCAGCGGCATGCAAGGCCCACGGGGACGCCGATGGCACCCGGGCCCTGATCGAGGTGCTGATGCTGCATCGCCACCTTCCCCACGAGCAGGTCGTCGCCGGTCTCGCAACCGCGCTACGTGCCGGTGCGCTGACCGCAGACGCGGTCGCGTTGGAGGCACGCAAGCACGAGGACACGGCTGATGATGCGGCGGTGGACCACCCAACCGCCCATGTCGGCTCAGAGGCGCACGGCGAAGGCGAGGCCCCTGCCGTGCGATCGCTGACCGAGCGCCTGCTGCGCGCACACCTCCCAGTCGACACTCGCCCACTGCCGAGCGTGGACAAGTACGACCAGCTGCTGCCCAACCGTCGCGAGAACCCGAACTAAGGAGCCGCACAGTGACCACCAAGCGCCGTGGAATGACCGAGGAAGCCGCTGACGCCGCGATCGACCAGGCTTGCCGGCTGCTGAGGATGCCCACCATCCGCGGCTCCTTCACCGAGTAAGCCGACCGGGCCGGGCGTGAGCAGATGTCCTACCGCGGGTTCCTCGCCGAACTGCTCCTCGCCGAGTGCGACGACCGCGCCCGCCGCCGGTCCGAGCGGCGGATCAGGGCGGCCAAGTTCCCACGGGAGAAGTCCCTGGCGGCATTCGACTTCGACGCCAACTCAAATATCGACCCCGCCGTGGTGCACACCCTTGCCAAGGGCGAATGGGTCCACAAGGGCCAGCCGCTGTGTCTGATCGGGGACTCCGGCACCGGGAAGTCGCACCTGCTGATTGCCCTTGGCACCGAGGCTGCCATGGCCGGCTACCGCGTCAAATACACCCTGGCGACCCAGCTCGCCAACGAGCTCGTCGAAGCAGCCGACGAGATGACCCTCGCCAAGACCATCGCCCGCTACGGCCGAGTCGACCTGCTGTGCATCGACGAGCTCGGCTACATGCAGCTCGACCGCCGCGGTGCGGAACTCCTCTTCCAGGTCCTCACCGAGCGTGAGGAGAAGGCCTCGGTCGCGATCGCGTCCAACGAGTCCTTCGGCGGCTGGACCAAGACATTCACCGACCCCCGGTTGTGCGCGGCCATCGTCGACCGGCTTACCTTCGGTGGCACCATCCTGGAGACCGGCACCGACTCTTATCGTCTGGCCCGGGCCACCAAGAAGCAGACGGGCTGACCGGAGGTCGTACGCCCGAGCAGTGGTGTCGACGCAGACCTACATCCCCGGCGTGGATCCGGCCCGAGTGGTGTCAGAACTCACCGACAAGCGGTGTCGGACGAAACCGGCGAAGCCAGGCCTGCGACCGGAATGTCTCGATGGCGTCACAATCTGCCAGCGAAGTTAGGAAGTTATCCCCGTTCACCAGCGGTGATACTGGTGGGACGGAAGGGGTTTCGGTGAATTGTGTCCCACCCTCGTCCGCCCGCATTGGATGAAGGGCAGACCGTAGTCGTGCGCTTGGCCAAGGAGGCCCCCGTGATGCCCAGAGACAGCACCGGAAAGTCGGGCCGATACGTAACGTCGGCCCTTGCAGCCGCCCTCAGCGTGATCCTCGCTCTCGTTACTGCACCACCTGTCGCCCAAGCTCAGGTGACTCATGGGTATCCGATCGGCGGCCGCATCTACGAGGCGTACCAGCGGGTCGGTGGATTTCCACGTTTAGGTAACGCGCTGATTCCAGAAAGCAACGACGCTCGTGGCGGAAGATACCAATACTTCGCTGGCGGAAGCTCGATCTATTGGAACAGGGACATCACGGAACCGATGGCCTACCAAGTGGGCGGACTAATCCGGGACCGCTGGGGCAATTCAGGCTGGGAATCCGGCACGTTGGGATACCCCATAACAGATGAAAGAACCTCACCAGATGGCACGGGGAAGTACAACTATTTCCAGAACGGGTCAATCTACTGGAGTCCAGCAACGGGGGCCCGAATTGTGGGGGGACAGATTTTTGAAACCTGGGCAGCCCACGGCCACGAAAGGGGCACATATGGCTATCCCACCTCTGACGAATATGACATCACAGAGGGTAAAGCCCAGAACTTCCAGAACGGCACTATCGAGTGGAAGCGCTACGGCTACGACGGCGAATGGGAAGAAGACCCCTCGTACACGACAACCGATTCAGATGGGGATGCGAGTTCAGTCGGCGTGTACGCCGACCCTCAGGTCATCCACTCCCCTGACCAAAGGGCTCGGTCCAGTGAACCACCATTGGCGGTCACCGATCATGAGATACAAGGGTGCACGACACTCCCGGGCAACGAACCGGAGACAACGTGCTTTGAACGACGCAGCCTAGGCGACGTTGACCCGGGTACCGCTCCCCCTCCACTGGCAGATCCCGACAGTGCCGAACAACCACAAGCGGGCCCGACTACCACTACGGCGCCCGCGGAGACGCAGACTCCCGATCCGGAGGCCACAACCGATCAAGAGTCGGAAGCTGGCGACCCTTCTACGACGTCCACCTTGCCGGACTCCCCGGACCTGGCACGGCCCAATGCGGTTGACCCGGTATTACCTAGTGCTATAGCGCCGGACCGTAATTGGTGCACCAATCGATGGATGGGGGGAACCGCATTTGCGTGCAGATACGAGAGCGTGGCCTACGACCTAAAACGGGTCGATAGCAATGGTGTGCTGCGCACGATCGGTACGATCTCCGGAACCGAGTACCGCGATGTGCTCCCAACCTGGAACCAACTCACCAACTGGACGCGATACTCATTCACCGTGACAGCAGTGACCGGCGAAGCCGCTGGAGCCACCATGGACGCTTCCGTGGCGTGTACCGGTGGAGACTGCACGCCTTCAGGCAGTAACCGCACAATCCTTGCTCAGCCGGGAGCCGAACTGGAGGCCACCTGGAGCCACACAGTGGGCATAGCGCCAAGCTCAAAGGAGCGGCGGGATCTCAGCGTCAATCTCGGGATCAGGAAAGCTGGCGCCTACCCCCTGAACCACACGTTAGGGATGACGACAATTCGGTGTGACAACTTGGGAGATTCCCGCGCCAGAGTAGGCTGCCGAGTAATGGGAACCACTCCAGTAATCAGCATGCTTGATTCCGGGCCATCCATGCTCAGACATCTTCGCGCATCTGCGGCGGCTGGATTACCCGGATTTGTTGGTGGACGGCAGCTTCGCCGAGAAACAAACCAGCAAGAGATACGTTGGAACCGCGAATACAGCTGCGGGCGCGTGACTGGACCCCGCCCCTCGGGAATGGACTGCGACGAGTACCCCTTCGCATCCACGAAACACACTCGCGTTCAGTCAGGCATGAACAAGGTGACGTATTCCTGGTGCGGTATCCGCGATACGGGGTTCGTAACTGACCCGACAGGCACCAACAACATCACCAGCGTGTGCCTGCTGCCGTCCTCTGAGAATCGTCGCGCCGGCGCGAAACTCGGCTGGTTCTACGTGAAATCCCGTGTCCTTGAGGACGACCTCTTCTGGGTTTCGGTCCAGGCGCCATGACCGATCGGTTTCCCTACGAAATCATCGGCCCACCCGTTGAGGGCCTGCGTCCCTACTCGGTGGAGGTGCCCCCATTCGCGGCCATCTGTCTTGGGATCCCAGAGTGGGTACCCACGCTCACCACCCGTGAACGAATCCGGCATATTGATATAGCCGGCTGCCGCCTGGACGTGCTCTGGACCGACACCCCCACTCCTGTAGTGGGGGACGGCAAGGATGATCACATCTGGTACCACTCCGACCTGTACCCCGGAGAACTCGGGATCACCGAGGCACTCACCCTGTGGGTCGTGCGCCGGCGAGAACAGAGGCTGGCATGTCCACCTGAATGGGAGAACATCACCCGGCCCTACCGCTTCGTCATTCGCACCCACCCGCCAGGTACGCCCCAGTTCGAGGTCAAACCCTGGTTCCGCATGGTGTGCAGCCCGATCCCCGACGACGAGACCGACCCCGACCGACTTGCACGAGCACAGCTGTACTGGACCGACCCCGCCCGCTTCGCTGAGCGTGTCAACCCGCCCTGCCGACCCGATCGCGTCACCGGTCTCATCACCGAACTGGCGCGCCTGGTCCCGAGAGGATACTCACACCCCGCCACTGGGCCGGTTCCCACACCGTCCCCCTCTAAGTACCCAGACGAGCTCGAGGCTTACTTCGCCGCGATGGATCACCACGCCCTGACCGGACGAACTCACCTGTTTCCCGCAGCCGGCCCCATTAACCGAGACACTGCCACGACGATCCGCGCCGCACTCACGGATCGAGAACGCACCAACGCCGGCCGGATCGGGCGCTCACCCAGCTCCCGCCGCTACTGGGTGACCGGGCTGTTTCCCATCACCGCCAACGGGCACTGGGGGCTAGCCGTCGACGTCTCCACCGCAGACACCCGCGGCTCCGTCTGGTCCTACTACGGCGGAGAGGACACACTCATGCACGAGTTTGACTCGCTCTGCGACTTCCTCACCGCCGCCGTACATGCCTACCGCGATGCGACCACCTTGCGCGGCTACCACCTCGACACCAGCCACGACGCACCATGCTGGCTCATACCCGATCGAGCCAGCGGGACCCTGATTCCCGAGCCTCGGGATCTCTGACGACACCGAACTTCGCACCAAATGCGAGCGAGTACCCAGGCAGAGACGCCTCAGGGAGAAAAATGTGAACGTTCGGCAGATCAGCACGTAGAACTGAGCTATGTTTACCCCAGTAACCCTGAGGCGACCCTGAGGAACGGAAAGCTATGGCTGCACGAACACCCATCGGTAAATCCAGAACCCTTCTCAAGCCCACGAAGGCGCTATTCGCAGGTGTTGCGTCAGTAGCGATCGCGGCAACAGGCACCCTAGCCGGAGCACCTGCAGCCAGCGCGCAATCGTGCGCAGGTGGGGTGGTCAACGGGCACTGCATCCAGGGTCCGATGCTCACGGAATACAACGCGGCGGCGACCTACAACGGGTACCCCAACGGCCAGGCCTACTTCGGCAATGCCACCGGGCCAGCGCAGTCGGCCGCCGGCGGCGGCACATTCCAAGCATTCGAGCAGCACGGCTACATCTATCACCACCCGACCAGATCAGGTGGCCACGCGAACCAGATCTGGGGAGAGATCTACCAAACATGGGACTCTCGGGGGAAGGAAGCGGGCTCGCTAGGGTACCCGCGGACTCGCGAGCTAAACACGGCGCTCGGATCGGTGAACGGTCAGATTGGCCGATTCAACGAATTTGAGAACGGATGGATCTACTGGTCCGGACTCACTGGCCCTAAGGTCATCGAGCCACCAATTTTCTCCCAGTACGCCTCTCAAGGCTGGGAAGCTGGCCAACTAGGATTTCCCACGACTGACACCTTGTCGAACTGCGGAGAGCAAGGAGCAGGAGTCAGCGCAAAGGGACAGGCATTCGAAGGAGGATTCCTCCGCGCGGGAACCAATCGGACCTTCGTTTTCGGGCAATCAAACGTTGTCAATATCGGAGGCGTCCCGACGCTTCAGATCATCAGCGACACCACTCGGTATGACAACTCTGTGACCTGGGCAATCGACGCATGGAACGCCGTGCCGAGTCAGGTGCATCTTGAACGCGTACCTCTCGCAATCGATCCCGGAGCTAAGCCTGTACGGATTGTGGACTCGAACCGTGGCGACATTTTCGGCGCATACGGCTACTACTCAGGGCCCAGCGGGGGATTCGGTTCACTGTCCAGCACGATCGAGCTGTTTTACAACCAGATTCAGAGCCACAACGTGGATCCGAACTACGTCGTCACCCACGAGGTCGGGCATGCACTCAAACTCGCACACAGCTGCCCGACACAGCTCATGGCCGCGGCTCCACAGACCGGGATTTCAACTCCTCAGCCACTTGATGTGGCTGTACTGAAGAGCATCTGGGGGTAGAGAGGCATGCAGATTAAGCAGAAGTGCGTCTTAGGTGCGGTTTCTGCCGCGCTCTTGGTCACCGTGACCGCGGCATGTGGGTCTGATGGTGGACCAGCCGCAGAACCGGTTCAGGTTCCGGCGTCACAAACTGGCGGAGCTGCGCTTGAAGCTGGGTTGAGCCAGGGCCAGGTATACGACGGCAGCACAAACGTGTTCAGCGGAACGGTTATCTCCAAAAATGGGTCTGAACGCCTAGGCGGGACCCCCGAAGTGCAATATGTGGTGCAGACTCAACAGGACTTCAAGGGCAAAGCTCCCCGAGTCGCGATAGTGAACGTGTTCGCCACCGCGGTCGATCACCACGACGAGCCAGCCCAGGTGGCCGATCCACTCGACATCGGCGCAACGTATCTGTTCTCAGCTCGATACCTCCCGGAGAAGCGCTGGTTCACCGTGTCTGCCCCTGGATCGATCCAACCGCTGAGCGAGAGGTCCGGCCGGCAGTCGACCCCGTCAGTAGTACCCGAGCGGGGTCCGAACCATCAACCGCCGTACACGGCAACAGCCGACGATGAAGCACAACAACCAGCGGTTGAACAGGACGAAGGCGCTGCGGCGGAGGGTGAAGAACCTGACGTGACTTCCCAAACGGCGGAATGAAGAAACCCAACGCGCTTCATCTTCCCGCCCGAGGCAGGATCGGCCAGTAAACGAAACAAACTGTGAGCTGGCCACGATTGACTACATATCCGGTACTCACCGACGGAGAGGAAGAAATGCAGAACATCATCCAAAGACTAGGGATCGCCGTCATTGCAGCAGGCACTGTCATGGCGGGGGCTCCGGCTGTCTCACATGCACAAGGCCTGGAGGGATCTTTCGCACCGCGTGTATGTGAAGAGCTTGAGCCCTGCGGGTCGGTGGACCAACTGAGCACGATGTCGATCCAAGGACTTGGGATCAGCGTCGAGGGCTTGGGGATCTGCCTCGCGGGATCCTTGTGTCCCACTCCAGGCCCCACAAACCCAGTTTCATGGGTCTTAGGGACAGTCCTCCATGTCATTGGTTCGTTGGACGGCGCGCCTCAGCCCCCAACCCAGCCGCTTTCGTAAGAGCTACACCACGACACAGGTGGAGTCCTACTGGCGCCGTAGGAGCACGCGAGAGTGACCGAACGAGTGGCCAACATTTCCTAGGTCGACAGCCTGGCAGCGTCCATCCAATCGCCAACACCTCAATGCCGCCGTCAACAAACGCGAGACACGCTCAGGAGCTACTACAAGGCTCCTGAGTGTGTCCGTTTATGCGTGGGCGGTGCACTCGCTGGGCCAAGCGAAGTGAGAAGGGTTCCTCGTGCCGGGGGTAGAGCAGCTTTCTCGCTGGAAGCAGTTCATCCTGTACCGCGAGCTTTCCGGACGTGATGGATGACGACGCTTTCACCGTCCTGGGCCAAGACTCACACGATGCCGAGGCAGGACCTGGCATCATCATCCCCGCCATCCGTGTCGGCGGAGTGCGGCTAGTGTCTCGGGGCCAACGATGCCGAGTTGGGGGCTGATGCCGGCGCGCCGTTGGAACTCAGCAACGGCGCTTGTGGTCTGCGGGTCGTAGACGCCGGGCGTGGTGTCAATATGGCTGTAGGCCGGGAAGGTGGAGTTCATCCACTGTTGGAACGTGCGCACGTGCGGTCCAGAGTCGCCGGGGCCGAGTTGTCCGGGCGGGCGTTTTGGTGCGGGCCTCGTTGGCGCTGGGTTGGTGGAGCCACTGCCGTAGACGCCGAGGTATCCATTCGACAGGTCTCGAGCGAGATTGGTCAGTCGCGAGTCGCCGGGGCGCACGGCAATCTCGGTGTGCATCTCGTCGACCGGGTTTGCCCAGTGTCCGCCCCAAGCGACGACACCCAGGAACTCTCGCACGAGCTGGTCGACGGCGGCGCGTTGGTCGGCGGGCATTGAGCGGGTGCGGAACGGGAGGGTGGTCGCATTGAGGTCGATCGCGGTGCCGGACAGATGGCAACTCGTCGGGTGGTCATTCTCGGCAGACCAGCCCCAGTAGTCTCGAGGGCGGTAGGTGTCAATCCGGCGGACGCGGCGATGCCAGAGTGCGGCCCATGCGTTAAGAACGGTGGCGACCTCGCCGCGTCGGATCTCGATTCGTACGTCCTCAGTGCCGGGCACAATGGCGCTGATGGTTCCGGCGGCGGTGATGAACGGCCAGCCGTTGTAGCTGCGACTGTTGCCGCGGTACTCGCGAGTAGTCACTGGCGCACTCCCTAGGGGGCGGGTTGGTTGGCTGGGGCCGAACCGAACCTAGTGCGCTCCGTGGAGTGTCAGGACGCTCGCTCGGGACCGCAGCTAGGCACTTGATACCAGTGTTAACACAATCTACTCTCGGGACGATTGTCTAGATGTACCGCCCCTTCCACTAAGGACACGCAATGCGCCGCACGCTCACAGTTCTTCTTGCCACTTCATTTGCTTCGTTGTCTATGCTCGCCGCCGCGGGGACGGCGAATGCGCAGGATGCATGGCCCAACGACCCCGGAGAGGGTGCTCCGGTCCGCCCCGTCGATGTAACCAGCTTCGCCCTCACCCCAGAGCAGCCCGAGTTCTACAACCCGTTCATAGGTCTGCCGAGAATCATTTCGCCGTTCGGCAAAGCGACCAAGATCGTGTGCACCGGATATCGCACCTATGACAACTGCTGGCAGGCAGACCAATTCGGCAACCCCCGCAAGCTACAGCCCATTCTCAACCTCGGATCGAGCACCCCTGGTTCCAACGTCTTCCTCTACCCCGGCATGATCCCCGGCTTCTGACTAAACCCGCCCCCTCCGTTTGAGAGCAGAGTGTCGGACCCCTGTGGCAAGGTGACCACCAGCAGGCCAAGTTGGCACTGCTTACACTGCTGGATCGGCAGTGTTTCGACACAGGAGGATGCCCATGGCACGACTGGTCAAGGAGTTGACGGGGCCGAACGAGACCGGGCGATGGGGCGCCGCGGCGACCGATCTCGGCTACCCGGCAGTCACTAACCACGGCTACACGATCACGATCTTCGGCGACACTTTTGTTGACCGAGTTGGTGGCGCCGACTGGAGGTCTCCGGTCGGATTCCGGCAGTCCAACCCGGACATCGAGAACGGCATTCGCTGGGACAACGCTATCGGCGGCGCACACGCGAAGCAGATGATCAATTATCAGCATCGTGGCACCGTCTCCGCCGGTCAACTCCCAGACGGCTTCACTAACATTCCGAACGATCTGATCCACCTGCCGGACGGCCGGTACATCATGACCACATTCGCCATCCGCTCGTGGGACCCGATCACTGCCGGCGGAAGCTGGGCGACGTTCCACTCCCGACTCTGGACCTCGACGGATGCCCACGCCGAGAACTGGGGGCGCACCCGGGACCTCGAGGCCAATCGTGAGAACTTCGACTTCCCCAACACCGGGGAGTGGAGCCACTTTCAGAACAACACGATGCTGATGTTCCCCGGTGAACCGTGGGTCTACATCTACGGAACAAATGAGGGGCGCTGGAACGGGGGCGGCATCCACCTCATGCGCGTGGACTGGCGCAGCATGTGGAACCGCTCGACCTACGAGTTTTGGGGCCGGGACGGTGGCGGAGTCTGGGCATGGCGGCGAGGCGGATTCACAACCCCGATCCTGACCCCGACTCTTCCGAACAATGCCATCGGGGAGCTTTCCGCCCAAGTCATCAACGGCCGCGTTGTTCTCTCCTACTGCGATGGAGTTCTCGGGGCGATCACGCGGACCTCACCCCGTCCCGAAGGGGTATGGACCCTGCCTGCGATTCAGGTCACCGCGGCCCAGCAGCCTGCCCTTTACGCGCCGGCCATCCATCCTTACAGCAGCCTCGGACGGGCCCAGATGCTACTGTCCGCGTGGCCACAGGTGAATGGTCAAACCCTCTACTACGGCACGAGGCAGTGGGAGGTCAGCCTGACCGGTGGCGGATCAGGGTCGCTGAGTTCCTCTTCGGCAGCTCGCGCGTCGACAGAGCAATTGTCGCCCGAATCCAGTCTCGTAACCGAGGAATACACGGGGGACTTGGCGCCAGATCTCTCCGCTCTCGACGTTTCCGAACAGGTCGCTGTGCTCGACGACGCCACAGAGAGCGATGTTGATCGCAACTGGCTCCGCGCCGCGTTGCAAGGGGAAGTCGAGGACGACCGCACAACCCCGGCAGGTCAGGAAGTCTACGGCCCAATGACCTCGGAGTAACACCTTCTCAAGCCGTCCGTGCCCCCGCCTCTGCAGGGCGGGGGCACGGACGTTGAGCGACTGCCTCAGTCGATCAACGGGAAGATCCAGCGAGCGCTGCTGGCAGGGGCCTGATCACCAGTAGTAGATGGGGTACTCGGAGGCCCGGGTCGCAAATAGAGGCGTGCGGAACCGCGGGCTTTCAGATAAGCAGGGGGCTTGCGGGATGGACTCGCTGACGAAGTGGTCGGTACTTACCCGACTAGATAGTGCATACTGACACCCTGCATTGAAAGCAACAAGGTGGGGGAGTTCATGGCACAGCAGTTTCAGGTGCGGTACATCGACGATATTGATGGGACCGATCTAGGCGAAAAGGCGAATGTCATATCGTTCGCTTTCGAGGGCAAGGAATACTCCATCGACCTCGGCGACGAGAACGCAGAGGCGTTCCGGGCAGCCGTCGCTCCGTACATCGAGGCTGGTCACGGGGTGACCGGTAGCAGGACTAAGACGGCGCGCAAAGCAACGACCAAGAACTCAGTTGGTGACACCAAGGCAATTCGCGAATGGGCTCGCAACAACGGTTACGACGTCTCCGACCGCGGACGCATTCCCGCTGACGTAATGGAAGCGTACGCGGCCGCCAACTAGGTGCAAGGCAGGAACTGGCGGTGCAGTAAGGGCTCGGATTGTTTCGGACGGCTGTCTTAGGGACCAGGAGCGTGCTCTGTTTGTGCGCCCGAGTCGTCTGACGCAATCTGCACTGGAGTTGCCTAATCCAGTCCTCGCCGGCCACGGACGGCCTCGGTGGTTCACGGACAGGTAATGGTGGTATGGCTTCAGAACGGAGCGTCTGGTGCGGTTATCTGAATCGGCTGCGCCCAGACCTTTTCGTAGCTCTTGGCAGATAGGGCTTGTCGGTACCGCGGGTCCGGCGAGTTGGTA
>NZ_JAALDZ010000290.1:0-1825 GCF_014145125.1 Dietzia sp. CQ4
GACCCTCGTGGTCCTCAGCGCCGACCGGACCCGCCAGCTCACCATGACCGGGCCCGCGGCGCGCACGGACCACGACGAGCAGATGCGCACCTATCGCGACCGGACCCCGTATCTCAAGCTCCTGGCGTGGACCAACACTCCCGCCACGGCGGCCCTGACCCCGACCGGGCGCCGGGAGGTGTGGGCGGAGGCCGTCGCCCGGCGCGGCCCCAGCCCGCAGGACCCGCCCGAGACCTGGACCGGGTACCGCCTGCGTCCGGAGACGGTGACGTTCTGGCGGGGCGAGCCCGACGCACCCTCACATCGCCGACGGTTCCACCTGCGTCCCGGTGGCTGGCTGGCAGAGGACCTCCCGGGCTGACGCGCCGTCCGCCCGAGACCAGCCGGCGCAGCCGCCCCGAGAACGAGAGACCCCTCATGATCACCTTCACCGATGCGCTCGTCATCCCCGTGACGACGACCCCGGGAACAACCACAGCCGACGCACCGCGGTGGTTCCACGGCTGGGTCCACGTCGACGATCACGGGTTGATCGCCGGGCTCGGTCCCGGTGACCCGCCGCCCGGCCTGCCCGGCACCGTCCACGACCTGGCCGGGTCGATCCTGGCTCCGGGGTTCGTCTCCGCGCACAGCCACCTGTTCACCGCCGGGATGCGCGGCATCGCCCCCGACGACACGCTCTACGGGTGGGTCTCACGGATGGGCGAGATGATGGTCGGGGCCGAGGCCGAGGACCTGTACTGGTTCACCCTCGCCGGCTGCCTGGACTTCCTTCGCAACGGCGTGACCAGCGCCTACAACTTCACCCAGAGCCGGGTGGTGGCGGTGTTCGACCACGCCACCTCGACCCTGGTCGCCGAGCGGGTCCACGACGTCGAGTTCCTCACGCGACAGGTCGACGCGCAGGCCGACTCGGGGCTGCGGTGCGTCACCTCGACCCGGCTGGACGACGAGCAACTCCCCGAGGCCGAGTGCTTCGAGGCGTTCGCCCACGTCACGGAGCACCGCCGGAGCCGCGTGCCCCGGGACCTGGATCTGGGCGGCTCGGTGTTCGGGTCGGTGCAGTGGTCGTCGTCACCGGTCACCGCCGAACGCGAGCGACACGCCATGGCGACCCACGGCGTGGGCAACCAGGCGCACTTCGTGGAGACCGCCGAGCACCTCGAGGTCCAGCGGGCCAAATTCGACTGGTACGACCGCGCCGGGATACTGGGCCCGGACTTCTCCATCGGCCACTTCGTCCACCCCACCGAGCACATGGTGCGTCGGGTGGCCGACACCGACTCCGCGGTGATCTGGCAGGCCACCTCCAACGGCCGTCTGGGTTCCGGCATCGCGGACGTCACCGGGTACCGGGACGCGGGCATCCGCGTGGGGATGGGGCTCGACGACCAGTCCTGCACCGACGTCTCCGATCCGTTCCAGAACATGCGCATCGGCCTCTACACCCAACGGGCCGTCCACTCCGACGCCTCTGTCCTGGCCGCCCACGAGGTGCTGCGGATGCACACCCTCGGTGGCGCGGAGGCGCTCGGTCTGTCCGACCGGATCGGCAGCATCGAGGTGGGAAAGCACGCCGACCTGCTGGTCGTGGACCCCACCGCGCCGGCCACCGGGCCGATCTGGGACCCGGTCGCCACCTACGTCCTGGCCTGTTCGCTACGAAACCTCACGCACGTGTACGTGGGCGGGCGCCTCGTCGCCGAGGGGATGCGCAGCCTGCACCCGCTCGCCGACGAGGCCGACGCCCAGCTCACCGAGCGGATGATCCGCGCGGCGCGGGCGCGCGGGTTCGCACCGGCCTACGCGCGGCCGGTGGGGGTGC
>NZ_JAALDZ010000291.1:0-3183 GCF_014145125.1 Dietzia sp. CQ4
GTCAAACCGGGGATGCGCGAGCGCTTCGCCGAACTGCGGGCCATGGGGATCCGCACCGTCATGATCACCGGGGACAACCCGCTCACGGCCGCCGCGATCGCCGCCGAGGCGGGGGTCGACGACTACCTGGCCGAGGCCACCCCGGACGACAAGCTCGCCCGGATCCGCGCCGAGCAGACCGGGGGGCGGTTGGTCGCGATGACCGGCGACGGCACCAACGACGCCCCCGCCCTGGCCCAGGCCGACGTCGGTGTGGCCATGAACTCCGGGACCACCGCCGCCAAGGAGGCCGGCAACATGGTGGATCTGGATTCGGACCCCACCAAGCTCATCGACATCGTGGGCATCGGCAAGCAACTGCTCATCACCCGCGGGGCGCTCACCACGTTCTCGCTGGCCAACGACCTGGCCAAGTACTTCGCCATCCTGCCCGCTCTGTTCGTGGGGATCTTCCCGCAGCTGGACAAGCTCAACGTCATGGGGCTCGCCAGCCCCGAGTCGGCGATCCTGTCCGCGGTGATCTTCAACGCGATCGTGATCGTGCTGCTGGTCCCGCTCGCGCTGCGGGGCGTGGCGTACCGCGCCGCCTCCGCCGCGTCGCTGCTGCGGCGCAACCTGCTGATCTACGGGCTCGGTGGCGTGATCGCGCCGTTCCTCGGGATCTGGCTCATCGACCTGCTCGTCCGACACCTCCCCGGGATCGCGTGACTCATGTCCACTCTCACCACTGCCCTGCGCCAGCTGCGGCCGGCCCTCGTCGTCGTCGCCCTCTTCACCCTCCTGTGCGGCCTCGCCTATCCCGTCTCGGTCTGGGCGGTCTCCCGGATCGACACCGCGTCGGCCGAGGGGTCGATCGTCCGGGACCGCGCCGGGTGCGCGGTCGGCTCCGCCCTGCTGGCCACCGACCCGCAGGTCGAGCCCGGCCAGCCCGATCCGTTCTTCCACGCGCGCGTCGTGGGGTCCGGGGACCAGACGGACCCGACCGCGGCCGCGATGACGCCCGGCGACCCGGCCGCCGGCGCACCCTCCCACCTGGGGCCGTCCAACCCGGAGCTCGCGGAGTGGATCACGCTCCGGCGTGAGGTGATCGCCCAGCGCGAGGGCGTGGACCCGGACGAGGTGCCGGTCGACGCCGTCACCGGCCCCGGTTCCGGGCTCGATCCGCACATCTCGCCCGAGTACGCCGCGATCCAGGTCGACCGGGTGGCGCGGGAGAACGAGCTCCCCCGGGAGCGGGTGCAGGCCCTGGTGGCCGAGCACACCGACGGCCGCCAGCTGGGGTTCCTGGGCCAGCCGCGGGTGCGGGTGACCGAACTCAACAGTGCGCTCAACAGTGCGCTGGGGCTCACGGCGCCCGGCTGCGCGGAGTCCGGCCGGGCAGCGCAGGGATAGGGTCTGACCATGTCCGGATCGACGCGGGGGCGGCTCCACATCTACCTCGGGGCCGCCCCCGGCGTGGGCAAGACCACCGAGATGCTCGACCGCGCCCATCGCCTGGTCGCGGAGGGTAAGGACGTGGTGGTGGGCCTGGTGGAGACCCACGGCCGGGCGGGGACCGCCGCGCTGCTCGACGGTCTCGAATCGGTGCCGCGCCGGACGGTGTCCTACCGCGGGACCAGGATGACGGAGATGGACCTGCCCGCGGTCCTGGAGCGGGCCCCGCAGATCGCCCTGGTCGACGAGCTGGCGCACACCAACGCCCCCGGCGTCGAGCACGCCAAGCGCTGGCAGGACGTGTCCGACCTGCTCGACGCGGGGATCGACGTCCACTCCACCCTCAACATCCAGCACCTCGAGAGCCTGAACGACGTGGTCTCCCGGATCACCGGCTCGGAGCAGCGGGAGAAGGTCCCGGACGCCGTCGTCCGCGCGGCCGACGAGATCGAGCTGGTCGACCTCAGTCCCGAGCAGCTGCGCCTGCGGTTGCTGGCGGGGCAGGTGTACCAGGCGGAGCGCGTGGACGCCGCCCTGGGCAACTACTTCCGGGTGGGCAACCTCACGGCGCTGCGCGAGCTCGCCCTGCTGTGGTTGGCCGACCGGGTGGACGAGGCGCTGGGCCGCTACCGGGACACCGAGCGGATCACCGACACCTGGGAGGCGCGGGAGCGCGTGGTGGTGGCGATCACCGGCGGCCCCGAGTCCCTGACCCTGGTCCGGCGCGCGAGTCGCATCGCCTCCCGCTCCTCGGCCGAGCTGGTGATCGTCCACGTGCTGCGCGGCGACGGCCTGGTCTCCGCCGGTGACAGCATGCCGGAGGTCCGGGAGGTCGCCGCGAGCCTCGGGGCGACCGTCCACACCGTCGCCGGCGACGACGTCCGGTCGACCCTCCTGGACTTCGCCCGCGGGATCAACGCCACCCAGCTCGTCCTGGGCACGTCCCGCCGCAGCCGGTGGCGGCGGTTGTTCGACGAGGGGATCGGCTCGGCGGTCCTGCAGGACTCCGGCCCGATCGACGTCCACATGGTCACCCACCCCGAGGCCTCGGGCGCCCGCCCCCGGGGTGCGCCACGTCCCGCGACCCGGCGCACCGCGGCCTGGGCGGGGGCGATCCTGGTCCCCCTGCTCGTCGGCGGGGTCAACCAGCTGTTCGACGAACGGCTGGACTTCAGCTCGCAGGGGTGGTTCTTCCTCGTGGGCGTACTGGCGGTCTCGCTGCTCGGCGGGGTGTGGCCGGCCGCGGTGTGCGCGATCGTTTCGGGCCTGGTCCTCAACTTCTTCTTCACGCACCCGCGGTACAGCGTCACGATCGCCGAGCCCGCGAACCTGGTGTCGATCCTGGTGATGGTGGCGGTGGCCATCGCCGTCTCGGTGCTGGTGGACCAGTCCGCGCGGCGGCACAGGGAGGCCACGCAGTCCGGTCGGGACGCCGAGCTGCTCACCCTGTTCGCCCGGTCCGCGCTCCGAGCCCCCGGACTGGACGTGCTGCTGGAGAAGGTGCGCGACGTCTACGCCCAGGACGGGGTGGCGTTCCTCGGTGTGGACGGCACGATGCTGGCCGGGGCCGGGGCGCAGCCGCCGGCGGACGAGGACGCGGCGACGACCTCAGTGGAGACCGAGCCCGGGGACCGGCTCCTGCTCTCGGGCCCGCGGCTCACCGGGCACGACCGGAAGATCCTCGCGATCGTCGCCGGGCACGCCTCGGCGCTCGTGCGCAACCAGGAGCTGGCCCGGGCCGCCGCCGAC
>NZ_JAALDZ010000292.1:0-2302 GCF_014145125.1 Dietzia sp. CQ4
CGATAACGTTCTCCGAGTCCGTCGACTCCACCCGAAAGTTCCAGTCCAACTCGTCGCGGCGCCGGAACCGAGTTCGCTCCTTCCCGCGGCTGACGATGAGCACCTCCTCGCCACCGTCACCCGAACGGTTGAGCAACATCCCGATCCGCTCAGACATTGAAAGTCCTCTCGTCCGGAATCTGTATCAATAGATGCTAGACCCCACGAGAGGACGTTTCATAACTGGCAAAGATGACCCTGCGACACAGCAACGATTGTGAAGCGCATCGCTGTGTGGCGGCGTTCTGTGATCGCTATGTGGCGGGACCTCTGCTCGCTCCCCGATGGTGATCGTCAGGGCTACTGGAGTGCTCGGTAGGTCAGGTCTGCGTCCGGGCTGATCGGGAGAGCCTCGATGGTCTCGTGAGCGAGGAGAGCATCGATGAACTCTTTGGAACCTCCGACGAGCGTGGAGTTGTAGTCGACATCGGTCGACAGGTACCAACTCCTGTCCTCTGGCCATAGCAAAGCGGGAAAGTCGAAGAGGAAGCCTGACTCCGAGTGGAATGCGTCAGCCAGCGCTGCGAGCTGCACGCCGAATAGTACGTATTCACGCAATCCTAAACGGGCCGTGGGGAAGCTCTTTCCGGGCGTGTGAAGCGGCTGTATGCCATCCCAGTAGCCGGCGAAGACACGGTCATCCGCGGGCAGGTGTTTGGTAAGGAACTCTATGAAGGAAGGTCCAGAGATCCTATCCAGACCGCCCACATCTGGGCTGGTACTTCGCAATCGGGGATCGTGACGAGCGATCTCGGACCAGTGCGTCTGTGCACTGATTGTGACGCCGACGGGTTCTGCGTAGTTAGACCACGGCAGCATCGTGTCGAAGTCTCCATGGACTCGGTGCAAGATGCGACAGTATTTCTCGAATCCGGCAGGCACCTGGAAATCGACCCGATAGAGGTCGCCCGACTGGCGTCGGCTCGCCCAGTCCGCAACTGTGGTGTCCGAGACGAGCTCAAACCCTCGTCTGCGAAGCTCTTCGTACATGTCCATAGTGTGCCTCATGTCTCATCGGCTCAACGTCCCGAAAACCTAAAGGTTAATGAGACAGCAGGAGGGAGCTGAAGTTCGAGACCGCTTCATGGGCCGATGTGCACCTTTTGCGTCTCGTGAAGTCGTCTCACTGTAAAGTGTTGCAGGGTGGTGCTCGGTAGGGGTTTGTGAGTCATAATCAGGACATGAGGCTCTTGGGGTACACCCGCGTGAGCACCGCGAGTCAGGACGCGCAATTGCAGTTGGACGCACTCGTGGATTCCGGGGTGCAGAAGCGGGACGTGTTTGCGGATGTGACCTCGGGGAGCCGGACCGCGATTGAACGCCCGGGGATGAAGCGACTGTTGGACTACGTCGAGTCCGGTGACACGGTCGTGGTGTGGCGCATTGATCGGCTCGGCCGATCCCTGATCGATGTCCTCAACACCGTGAACCTGCTTCGGGACAAGGGCGTGAAGATCCGGTCGCTCTCGGACGGCATCGACCCGGAGACCACTTCCGGTCGGCTGATGCTGGGCATGCTCGCGACTCTGGCCGAGTACGAGCGCGAGCTGATCACCGAGCGAGTCAACGCCGGCATCGCTGCGGCGAAGCAGAGCGGCACCCGCTTCGGCCGGCCACCTGTTGACCCGGCGGTGATCGCTGAGAAACTCGACATCGCCCGAGACGCCCGAGCCAAGGGCCGCACCGCCGAAGAGGCCGCCCGGCTGGTTGGGTGGTCTCGCGCCACGCTGTATCGACACCAACAAGCTGCCCGCCATTGCGACATGGCCTCCCAACAGGTGTGACATGGACGGGCCGCAGCGGTGGCGCATCCTCCGACTTCACGTCGAGGACGGCATCTCGCTGACGACCCTGGCCCGCGATACCGGTACCGGGCTGCGCACTCTGCAACGCTGGCATCAGCTCTACAAGACCGGCGGCATCGCGGCGTTAGAGTCGCGACCACGACGCGATGCTGGGTCCCGGCGCACCCCGACGGAATTGGTTGCGTTCCTCGAGCGCCTTGCGCTTACCCGCCCCCGCCCTGGCACCGCCACCCTGCACCGCCTTGTCGCGGCGGAGGCGGGTCGCTTGGAGTTAGCGGCGCCGAGCTATGCCACGGTCCGGGCCATCGTCCACGCTCTGGACCCTGGCATGGTGACGCTGGCCCTGGAGGGGCCAGCTTCCTACCGGGACCGCCACGAACTGGTGTTCCGCCATCGCGCCGAACGCCCGAATGCGACGTGGCAAGCCGATCACACCGAACTCGACATCCTCATCACCG
>NZ_JAALDZ010000293.1:0-2373 GCF_014145125.1 Dietzia sp. CQ4
GGAATCACCCTCACCTCTGCCGCCGTGTTCGCCGCCATGGTGCTGTTCACGCTGCAGGTGCTCCATCTCACCGCCGAACGGACGACCGACGCCCGTCTCAACCGCGAGGCCGCGGACTTCTCGACGTTCATGGACGCGGGGATCCTGCCGTCGGCCGAGTCGGAGAACCCCACCACCGAGCAGCTGATCCGCGCGTATCTGGCGCAGCAGTACCCGTCGGCCGAACTGCTCCTCGTGGGGACCGCCACCACCTCGGGGACGCAGTTCACGCTCTCGAGGTTCAGCTCGGACGACGACACCCTGTTCCCCCCGGCCATGCGGTCCCAGATCCAACGGATCGGGCTGGTGTCGGATGAGGGGTCCGGTGTCATCGACGGCACCGTGCGGTGGCGTAAGGCCGAGGTCGACGGCCCGGCCGGGCCGGCCGGGCCGGCCAACATCGTGGTCGCGATCAGTGACGCACCCACCCGCGAGGACACCGGTCGCGTCGCGGACCTCCTGCTGAGCACCGGCGCCGGCGGCATCGTCCTCAGCGCGCTCGTCGCCTGGCTCCTGGCCGGCCGGATGATCGTCCCCGTCCGGAGGATCCGTGAGGCCGCGGAGACGATCTCGGCCGCGGACCTGTCACGTCGCGTTCCCGTGGACGGACCGGACGAGATCGTCTCCCTGGCCGACACGGTCAACGCGATGCTCGAGCGCGTGGAGGAGGCCTATCGGACGCAGCGGGAGTTCCTCGACGACGCCGGCCACGAGCTCCGCACGCCCCTGACCGTGGTCCAGGGGAACCTGGATCTCATGCCGGAGGATCCGAAGGAGCGGGCCGAGACCACCCGGATCATGCAGGACGAGCTGTCCCGGATGACCCGCATCGTCGAGGACCTGCTCACCCTGGCGCGCTCCGACCGCCCCGACTTCCTCCAGACCGCCCCCACCGACGTCGCGGAACTGGTTCTGGACGTCGAGGCGAAGATCGACGTGATCGCCGACCGCGAGTGGTCGGTGCTCCCGTACGCCGAGGACGTCGCCCTGCTGGACCAGCACCGGATCACCCAGGCGCTCATCCAGTTCTGCTCCAATGCCGTGCGGTTCACCGGACCGGGGGACCTGATCGAGATCGGCTGCCGGGTGATCGCCCCGGGGGACCCGACGGTCACCGACGATCTGGCGGTCGGCCCACTGCCCGACCCGCCGCATCGCGAGAACTACCGACGCCGGTTGCTGTGGTGGGTGCGCGACAGCGGCCCGGGGATCCCGCCCGGCGAGGAGGAGACCATCTTCGAGCGGTTCCACACCGCCCGCGGTCAGCTCCGCGACGGACGCGGGGGAACCGGGCTGGGCCTGGCGATCGTCGCGACGATCGCCCGGGCCCACGGGGGCCGCGCGTTCGCGTTCAACGCCAAGGGCGGGGGCGCCGCGTTCTGCATCGTCGTGCCCTACGTCCCCGCGAGCTTCGATTCCGACGCCGGGGACGAGGTGGACACCGACCTCGACGAGGCCGCCCCCACGGTCGGTCGGGGGCCCGAGCGTCGCCGCCGATCCGGCAGGGGGCGGTACGAGCGGAACCGGCGATCCGGCGCACCCGGGGACACGACCTGATGACACGCTCGAATCACGTGCTCCGCGTGGAATACTCCATTGTCTTAGAAGGAGGGTTGCATGACGAATGTGCTCGTCGTGGAGGATGACGACCTCATCCGCTCGGTACTGGTCAAGGCACTCGGCGGCGCCGAGTACACCGCACTCGAGGCGGTGGACGGGGACAGCGCGCGGTCCATCCTGTCGACCATCTCCGACATCGATCTGATGTTGCTGGACATCGGCCTGCCGGACATCGACGGCCTGACGCTGCTCCGCGAGGCGCGCGACCGCGGGTTCGCGGCTCCCGTCATCATCCTCACGGCCCGCGACAGCGTCGCGAACACCGTCGAGGGACTGGACTCCGGGGCCAACGACTACATGGTCAAGCCCTTCCGTGTCCCGGAGCTGCTGGCCCGCATCCGGCTCCGCCTGCGCGAGCACGAGGCGTCGGAGGACCCCGGCATCCTCGAGCACGCCGGCATGCGCCTGGACATCCGCACCCGCCGGGTCGAGGTCGACGGCCGGATCCAGGAACTCACGAACCGCGAGTACTCGCTGCTGGAGATGTTGCTGCGCAACAAGGGCGAGACCATCAGCCGTGAGCAGTTGCTCGAGAGCGTGTGGGGTATGGACTTCGACCCCGGTTCGAACATCGTCAACGTCTACATCCGGTCGTTGCGCCGCAAGATCGGTGAGAACAAGGTCCACACCGTCCGGGGCGTCGGCTACCGCGTGGAGTGACCGCTCCACCCCGACCGGACCACTGCGGCGCCGGACCCGTGATCGGGTCCGGCG
>NZ_JAALDZ010000294.1:0-3690 GCF_014145125.1 Dietzia sp. CQ4
TCGCACTCCCCCACCGCCTCGAGCTGACGCGCCTCATTCTGATCCGCCGCCGACACCCGCACGTACGCCACCCGCTGCCCCCGCGGACGCGAGGCCCGGCCAGCCGGCTTCTGATCCGTCTTTGGCTTTTGCTTCGGCTCTGGCGTTACCTCGACGACGTTCTCTGAGTCCGTCGACTCCACCCGAAAGTTCCAACCCAACTCGTCCCGGCGACGGAACCGAGTCCGCTCCTTCCCGCGACTGACGAGGAGCACCTCCTCGCCACCGTCACCCGAACGGTTCAGCAACGTCCCGATCCGATCAGCCATCGACAAGACCCTTTCGCCCGGAATCTGTATCAATACATCTTAGACCCGACGGGACGACGTTTCATTATTGACGACGCCGACCCTGTGACACAGCAGCGTGTGGCTTTCGCCGTTATATGGCGGGGTTCTGTCGACGCTCTGTGGCGGCATCTGCTCATGGCGATACACGCGAGCACCGGTCTGGTCACAGATAGCGGCAGACGGTCGTGGTGTCGCATTTGGTGGGGTCGCTGGTGGTGGCACTGTGGTGAAGGTGCGCGACGGTGTGTCGCAGTGCTTGCAGGTCGGCGATTTGGCGGTCCAGGTCGCCCAGGTGGGCTTCGAGCAGGGCGTGCACGTGCTGGCAGGGTGCGACTCCGGCGTCGCGGATGTCGAGGATCTCGCGAATCTGGGCCAGGGTGAGCCCAGCGGTGCGGCCGCGGCGAACGAAGTCCAGGCGCGCCAGGGCCGCAGGGGTGTAGTCGCGGTATCCGTTGGCGGTGCGCTCAGGCGCAGGTAGTAGGCCGGCTTCTTCGTAGAAGCGCAGCGTCTTGGTTGTGGTGCCGCTGGCCACGGCCAACTCACCGATGCGCACAGTGGCCCCTTTCTCGGCTCTCGTCCATGTTCGCCTTGACCTTCCCCTGCGCTGGAACGTCCACTATGGACGCTGAAGAGGGGTCACGCGAAGGAAGGTGGGCAAATGGGTGTGGACTACGACGTCGATCTGGCCGTGATCGGCTCAGGAGGCGCGGCGATGTCCGCCGCCATCGCGGCCAGCCAGGCCGGTAAGAGCGTCGTGCTGGTTGAGCGCGGTGTTCTGGGCGGGACGTGCGTGAACATCGGCTGCGTGCCGTCCAAGACGCTCCTGGCGGCCGCCGGGGCCCGGCACGCCGCGCTCACCAATCCCTTCAAAGGTGCCCCAACGTCAGCCGCACCGGTGAACCTCGGCGATCTGGTGGCCCAGAAGGACGCACTCATCGAGCGCCTGCGTGATGCGAAGTACGCCGATGTGGCCGCTGCCTACGGCTTCCAGGTCCGCCCAGGCCAGGCCAGCTTCCTGGACGGGGACACCCTGGCCGTCGACGGCCAGGCGCTGCGGGCCCGGGCCTATCTGGTCGCCACCGGTGCCACCCCCGCCATCCCGGAGGTGGTCGGTCTCGACTCTGTGGACCGGCTGACGTCCACCACCGCGATGCAGCTGACCGAGCTGCCTGAGTCCCTGGTCGTTATCGGTGGCGGGTACGTCGGGATGGAGCAGGCCCAGCTGTTCGCTCACCTCGGCACCCGGGTCTCTGTGGTCGGGCGTCTGGCGCCGCACGCCGAGCCGGAGCTGGCCCAGAGACTTCGGGAAGTCTTCACCGACGACGGCATCACCGTGGTCGAAGAGCGCGCGACCACTGTGGCCCGCGAACCAGGCCCCGCAGGAGAGGTGGTGGTGACCACGGACTCGGGCGAACAGGTGCGCGGCGCGCAGGTCCTGGTGGCCACCGGACGCCTGCCCCGCACCGACGGCCTGAACCTGGCCGCTGCCGGTGTGGACGTGGACGAGCGCGGCTTCGTCGTGGTCGACCAGACCCAGCGCACCTCCAACCCGCGCGTCTGGGCCGCCGGTGACGTCTCGGGGGCTCCCCAGTACGTCTACGCCGCCGCCGCCGGCGGTCGGGCCGCCGCGCTCAACGCCCTGACCGAGGACAGGTACCCGCCGGCAGCTCGGGTCGACTACGCCGGCTTTCCTGCGGTCGTGTTCACCCGGCCCCAGCTGGCCTCGGCGGGGTTGACCGAGGACGAGGCCCTCACCCGAGGGCACGCGTGCGACTGCCGCGTCCTGGACCTGTCCGATGTCCCCCGGGCGCTCGTCCAGCACGACACCCGCGGGGCGGTGAAGCTCGTCGCCGACGCCGTGAGCGGCAAGGTTCTGGGCGTGCACGCTCTGGCGGACGGGGCCGGGGAGATCATGCTGGCGGCCACCTACGCCATCAAAAGCGGCATGACCGTCGACGATCTGGCCGACACCTGGGCGCCGTACCTGACCATGAGCGAAAGCCTGCGCATCGTGGCCGGCCTCTTCCGAAACCAGATGCCGACGTCATGCTGCGCCTGAAACCCGCGGCCCCAGCGGGGTGGACGAGGGCTCCCGCGGCGGCCCGCCTGGCGCCGTGAATGTGCCTTAAAAACCTACAGTCTTATGAGACACCAGGCGGGGACCGGACGCCGAGACCGCTTCATGGGCCGATGGGCACCTTCTGCCTCTCGCGAAGTCGTCTCACCGTGAACTGTCGCAGGGTGGTGCTCGGTAGGGGTTTGTGAGTCATAATCATGTCATGAGGCTCTTGGGGTACACCCGCGTGAGCACTGCGAGTCAGGACGCGCAGTTGCAGTTGGATGCACTCGTGGATTCCGGGGTGCAGAAGCGGGATGTGTTCGCGGATGTGACCTCGGGTAGCCGGACCGCGATCGAACGCCCGGGGATGAAGCGCCTGTTGGACTATGCCGAGTCCGGCGACACGGTCGTGGTGTGGCGCATCGACCGGCTCGGCCGATCCTTGATCGATGTCCTCAACACCGTGAACCTGATGCGCGACAAGGGCGTAAAGATCAAGTCGCTTTCGGACGGCATCGACCCGGAGACCACTTCCGGCCGGTTAATGCTGGGCATGCTGGCCACGCTGGCCGAGTACGAGCGCGAGCTGATCACCGAGCGAGTCAATGCCGGCATCGCTGCGGCGAAGCAGAGCGGTACCCGGTTCGGTCGGCCGCCTGTTGACCCGGCGGTGATTGCGGAGAAACTCGACATCGCTCGGGACGCCCGCGCCAAGGGTCGCACCGCCGAGGAAGCCGCCCGATTGGTCGGATGGTCTCGCGCCACGCTGTACCGGCACCAACAGGCTGCCCGCGACCGCGACATGGTCTCCCAGCAGGTGTGACATGGACGGGCCGCAGCGGTGGCGAATCCTCCGGCTTCACGTCGAGGACGGCATCTCGCTGACGACCCTGGCCCGTGACACCGGCACCGGGCTGCGGACACTGCAACGCTGGCACCAGCTTTACAAGACCGGCGGCATCGCGGCGTTGGAGCCGCGGCCACGACGCGACACGGGATCTCGACGCACTCCGGCGGAACTGGTCACGTTTCTCGAGCACCTCGCGCTGACCCGCCCACGCCCGAGCACCGCTGCATTGCACCGGCTCACCACGGCCGAAGCGGGTCGCTTGGGGCTGACGGCCCCGAGCTATGCCACGGTCCGCGCCATCGTCCACGCTTTGGACCCGGCCCTGGTGACGCTTGCTCTGGAGGGGCCGGCAGCATATCGGGACCGCTATGAACTGGTGTTCCGCCATCGCGCCGAACGGCCGAATGTGACGTGGCAAGCCGATCACACCGAACTCGACATCCTCATCACCG
>NZ_JAALDZ010000295.1:0-4039 GCF_014145125.1 Dietzia sp. CQ4
GCCGCACGGGCCGCCCATACGGCCGGGCAGGGCGCGGCCCGCCTCGATGACGCCGTGGTCGACGGCGCCGTCGAGGGCCTGGCCGGTTGGGTTCGCCGACTCGGGCACCTGGCCCGCACCCCGCAGACCGGGGCCGTCCACCAGTACCTCCTGCAGGCCGTCGCGGTGCTCACCGTGGCCGTGGTGGCCTGGACCGTCTACGCAGTGATGGGATGAGCATGCTCAGTCTGATCGTCTTTCTCCCCTTGGCCGCCGCCGCCGTCCTGGCCGCGGTGCCGGCGATCGGGCCGGCGGCCGCGCGATGGGCGTGGATCGCGGTGAGCGTGCTGGAAGTGCTGCTGGTTGCCGTGGTGTGGGCCGGCTACAAGGACCCGGGACCGAACGGGCTGGCGTTCGAGGAGCAGGTGCCGTGGATCCCGGGGGTGGGCAGCAGTTACCACGTGGGCATCGACGGGCTGTCCCTGCCGCTGGTGGCGATGACGGTCGTGGTGTTCTTGGCGTGCGCTGTGTACTGCCTGCGGGATTCGGACCGGCCGCGCGTGCAGGCGGCGCTATTTTTGTTCCTGCAGAGCATGAGCCTCGGCGTGTTCGTTTCGGCCGACCTGATCCTGTTCTTCGTCTTTTTTGACCTGTCGATCGTGGGAATGTACTTCATCATCGCCGGGTGGGGCCACGGCAATGCGGCCCGGTCGGCGCTGAAGTTCTTCCTCTACACGTTCCTGGGGTCGCTGGCCCTGCTGCTGGGTTTCATCGGGCTGTATGTGTTCTCGGCGCCCCACACCTTTGACATCCCCGAGCTGGTCGCCGCACCCCCGCTGGCCGGTGAGCCGCTCGCCGGGGGGCTGGTGCTGGCGGCGATCCTGGTGGGCTTGGCCGTCAAGACCCCCACCGTGCCGTTCCACACCTGGCTTCCCCCGGCCCACACCGACGCCCCGGCCGCCGGCTCGGCCGTCCTGGCGGGGGTGTTGCTGAAGATGGGCGCGTACGGCTTCGTGCGGATCGCCATGCCGATGCTGCCCGAGGTCTGGCGGGCGTGGGCCTGGGTGATCGTGGCCGTGGGAATCGTCTCCGTGCTCTACGGCGCACTGGTGGCGCTTGCCCAGACCGACCTCAAGCGGATGATCGCCTACACCTCCGTCAACCACATGGGCTACATCGTCCTGGCCCTGGGTGCGGCCGGGCTGCTGGTGGAGGGTGCCGAGCAGGCCCGGTCCGTGGCGGTCACCGGCGCGATGGTGCAAATGGTCAGCCACGGACTGATCACCGCCGCCCTGTTCTTGCTGGCCGGGGTCATGCAGAGCCGGGCCGGGACCTACGACCTGGGTTCCTATGGCGGGCTGGCCGACCCCGCCCCGCGGTACGCGGCGCTGTTCGCGATCGGCGCCTTTGCCTCCCTGGGCCTGCCCGGGTTCTCCGGGTTCATAGCCGAGTTCCAGATCTTCGCCGGCAGCGTGGCCGTGGCCCCGGTGACCGCAGTGGCGCTAGTGGGCATCGTGATCACCGCCGCCCTGTTCCTGCGGGCCCTGCAGCGGGTCTTCACCGGGCCCGCCGCCGGGCGCTCCCCCGGGTTCGCGGACCTGCGGGCGCACGAGCTGTGGTCGGCCGGCCCTCTGCTGGCGCTGTCCGTGCTGATCGGAGTGCTGCCGCTGGTGCTGCTCGGGGTGATCGAGCAGAGCTCGGCCGCCCTCGTGGAACTGGTGGGACGGTAACCCGTGGACGCCTCCATGCAGATGAGCCCCGGGCTGCTGCTGCCCGAGATCATCGTCTTTACCGGCGGATTGGCGGTGCTACTGGGCGGATCGTTCCTCCCCCGGCAGCGCCAGTGGATCGCCCGCGCCGCGGCCGCCCTGGCGCTACTGGGCGCCGCGACCGCCGCCGCGGTGGCTATGGCCGGGCCTGCGCAAAGCGCCTTTGCGGGTACCTTTGCCGTGGACACCGCCACCGGCGCCGCACGGGTGATAGCCACCCTGGCCACCCTGCTGATCCTGGGGGTGGCCTCCGGGGAGCTCAAGGACTCCCCGCGCGAATCCGACACCTACGCCCTGCTGCTCTTCGCCACCGCCGGGGTGATGGTCCTGGCCGGGATCACCGACCTGTTGGTGCTGATCGTGGGATTCCTGCTGGCCAGCATCCCGCTGTACGGGATCATCGGACTCACCGGCGGCCGCTTGGGCGCCGAGGCGGCGGTCAAGACCTACCTCATGGGGGCGCTGTCCGGGATCCTGCTGATGCTGGGCGTCACCGTGCTCTATGCCCTGGCCGGAGGCACCGACTACGCCCTGCTCCGGGAGGCGTTGCCCACCGCACCGGACGCCGCCGTGGGGACAGGCATCCTGGGGGTGCTGGCCGGGCTGCTGTTCAAGGCCGGCGGGGTGCCGATGCACTTCTGGGTGCCCGACGCCGCCCAGGGCTCCGGGGTCACCGCCGCCACGTTCCTGACCACCGTGCCCAAGGTGGGCGCGCTGGTGGCCGTGTACCGGTTGGTGGCCACGGTCTCCGCCGAAGATCACTCCTGGTTGCTCGTCGCCGCCCTACTGGCCACCGCCTCGATGTTCCTGGGCAACCTGGCCGCCTACTGGCAGACCGATCCCCGCCGGCTACTGGGCTGGTCGACCGTGGCGCAGGTGGGGTTCCTGCTGGTGCCCGTGGCCGCAGCCGGGCGCAGCGACCTGGCCCTGCCCTCGCTGTTGTTCTACCTGGCCGCCTACGCCGTGACCAACGTCGCCGCCTTTGCCGTGACCGCTGCCCTGCCCGAGCACCGGACGCTCGCCGAATACCGCGGGCTGGCCCGCTCCCGCCCAAGGTTGGGACTGACCGTGCTGGTGGCGCTGCTGGGGCTGGTGGGCACCCCGCCCCTGGCGATCTTCGTGGGCAAACTGACCACCGCCACCGCCGCCTGGGACGGCGGTCACGGGTGGCTGGCTCTGGTGGTGGTGGTCAACAGCGTGATCAGCCTCTTCTACTACCTGCGCTGGTTCGCCCCCGTCTTCGCCCGACCCGACTCCCAAGCCGCCGAGTTCCCCGGACGCGGCGGGATGGCCGCCTGGCCGGCCGTCACGGCCGCGGTCGCCGCGACCGCGAGCCTGGCGCTGGGCGTCCTGGCCGGTGTCCTGTGGGCTGCCCTCGACGGCCCCGGGATCCTGTAGGGCTGGGAGCGGCAGCCTTCCCCAGCCGGAAGGGGCGTCGAGTAGGTGCGGGAGGGAGCCGGGGGCCGTACAGGAGAGCCCGCTTATAGGAGAGAACCCCCTAGATCGTCGGTTGTCGCCGTAGGACCTAAGTCGCACACCCAGTCGAGCAACGACTACAGCGGCGCCGCGGGTTCAGCCAATGGCGCTGAGGAGGTCGCTGCAGGCCTTTTCGCAACGACGGCAGGCGTCAGCACACAGCTTGCAGTGCTCGTGCATGTCGGCGTGAGCCTCGCAGTCTTCGGCGCAAGTAGCGCACGCGGCACGGCAGGCCTTGAGCAACTCGGTGACCACGGTCAGGTTGCTGCCCGTTCGGCGACTCAGGACGGAAGCGGTGGCGACGCAGACATCGGCGCAGTCGAGATTGGTACGGATGCAGTTCCGCAGGTCGGCAACCGCCTCTTCTGCCAAGCAGGCGTCCGCGCCGTGCGGGGAATCAAGGTAGGTCCGGTGCCAGCGACGCATGAATCGTGGCCCCAGGCCGGGGAAGAAACCGGCCGGTAGCTGTTCAACGTGCAACTGCGCGGTCGCGCCGAGATCAGCGATCGTGGCGTACCGCAGCACGAGATCGTCATCCGTCGCCGGTCCCGGCCGTGGGCAAGGCGCCGTCCGCGCACGGTAGAGCAGGCGGTAGCGCCACGTCGGTCGACACATAAGCTGACTCCCTTCTTCGGTCAAATCAGACCGGGCCCGGCCACTTGCGCGCCGGACATGCCGGCTCGGTTAGTGGGAGAGCGGCCAGAGCTCGGAAACTCGACAGTGAAACTTGCATCTCGGCCGGGCCCGTCACTGTGCGCTCGAATGTTCCCGCCGTGGGCTTCGACGAGTGCGCGAGTGATGGTCAGGCCGATACC
>NZ_JAALDZ010000296.1:0-4288 GCF_014145125.1 Dietzia sp. CQ4
GTGCGTCCACGACGGCTGCGCTCGACGCCGGCGATCCGCAGGCTCGTCGCCGAGACCACGCTCGCGCCCCGGCAGCTGGTCCTGCCGGCGTTCGTCGCCGACGGTCTCGACGCGCCGCACGCCATCTCCTCCCTGCCCGGGGTCGTGCAGCACACCGTCGACTCCCTGCGCCGGGAGGCCGCCGCCGCCGCCGAGGCGGGACTCGGCGGGATCATGCTGTTCGGCGTCCCGCTCGACGAGCACAAGGACGCCTCGGGCAGTTGCGGCGCCGCCGCCGACGGCATCCTCAACCGGGCGCTGACCGCCGTCCGCGAGGAGGTCGGTGACGACCTCGTGGTGATGGCCGACACCTGCCTGGACGAGTTCACCGACCACGGTCACTGCGGTGTCCTCGGCACCGACCCACGTGGCGAGCAGGTCGTCGACAACGACGCCACACTGGCCGCCTACAACGACCTCGCCGTGGCCCAGGCCGCCGCCGGAGCCCACGTGGTGGGGCCGAGCGGGATGATGGACGGCCAGATCGCCGCCATCCGCGAGGCACTGGACCGCGAGGGCTACCAGGACGTGGCCGTGCTCGCGTACAGCGCCAAGTACGCCAGCGCCTTCTACGGGCCGTTCCGCGAGGCCGTCGGGTCCTCGCTGCGCGGCGACCGGCGCACCTACCAACAGGATCCCGCCAACCTGCGCGAGTCGCTGCGCGAGGTGCGGTTGGACCTGGACGAGGGCGCCGACATGGTCATGGTCAAGCCGGCGATGAGCTACCTCGACGTCCTGCGCCAGACCGCCGAGATCTCGGACGTGCCCGTGGCCGCCTACCAGGTCTCCGGGGAGTACGCGATGATCTCCGCCGCCGCCGAGCGCGGATGGATCGACCACGACCCGGCGGTGATGGAGTCGCTGACCTCCATCCGCCGCGCCGGCGCGGACATCGTCCTGACCTACTGGGCACTGCACGCCGCCCGCCTCCTCGCCGACGGGTGGGGCTCCCGGTGACCGGCACCGGCCCGTGGCGCCCACCCGAGCGGACCGACGGCGCCTCCGAGCGCGCAGACGGCCGGCCGGTGGAACCGGCGGGACCTCTTCCCGACGACGTCCACTCCGCCTGGGGACTGTGGCTCGCCGCCACGGGGTTCGCGCTGGTGGGGATGCTGCTCAACGCCGCGACCTCCCGGTTCGGCGACCTGCCGCCCGCCACACGTGACGCCTTCCGCGACGCCGTCGAGACCGCCGGGACCACGGACATCTCCATCGAGGCACTGTTCGGCGCGGCCCGGATCCTGGGTGCCGTCCTGGCGGTGCTCGTGAGCGTGGTGACCGTGTGGCTGGCATTCCGGCTGCGGGCGGGGAAGGGCTGGGCCCGGACGATGCTCGACATCGTCGCCATCTTCCTCGTGGTGGACGCGGTCTCCGTCGTGATCGGCGTGTTCGGCGGTGTCGCCGAGGCAGGGGAGCGCGGTGAGATCGTCACCTTCCTCGTGATCTCGCTGCAGATCCTCGCGGGGCTGTGCGCCGCGACCGCCGTGTGGCGTCAGCACACCGCCGAGGCCATGAAGTTCACGACCGGCGGCGGTGCGCGTGCCGGCGAGTGAGCCCGACCGGCCGGAGCCGGGCACGGGACCGGAACCGCAGGGCCCCATCCTCTTCGCCGAAGACGGGTGGAGCTGGGCCTGGATCTTCGCCGCGCCGCTGTTCTGCGCGAGTGCCGCCGTGTTCGAGCTGGTCGCCGGCGCGCCCGTCCACTGGCTCATGCTCACCGTCTGCGCGGTCGCCTCGGCGATGTGCCACGGGGTGATGATCGCCGCCACCCGCGTCCACGGTCGCGTCCGGCTCACCCCGACCACGTACATCCAGGGAACCGAGGAGCTCGAGCTGGACCGCGTGCAGGAGGTGCTCCCGCTGCCCGGTGACGGCATCCCCGAGGCCTCGTGGGAGACCGCCCGCACGCTCGGGGAGCTCCGCGAGGTCCCCCGCCGCCGGCGATCCGTCGGACTGCGCCTGGACACCGGTGCCGAGGTCCGGGCCTGGACCCGCGACCCGGTCGCGCTGCACGCGGCCCTCGAGGCCGCGGTCCGCTCGGTCGGAACGGGCACCGGCACGGGCTCGGGCACCGCCTCGGATCCGGCGTGACCGCCCGGCGCCACGCCGTGCTCGCCGTGACCGCGGCAGTCCTGGCGGTGGTGTTGTGGTGGTTGTCGCGCGACCTCGTGGCCGTCCGGCCGCCCGAGGTCGACCCGCCCGTCGACGGTGTCATCATGCGGACCTACACCGAGCCCTGGCTGCTGCTGGCTGCCACGCTGTCGGCCGGGGTAGCGATGGTCGCCACCACGCTCGCGTTGCTGACCCGCGGCAGCCGGCATGAACAGTGATATATCTACTTCTGCCTGCACGTTTTCGGCACCGACCCCGCACGCGGTAACGATCGGATGACGGTTCCCTGAGTCGGTGCCAGTTGGTGCGGCGTGGCACCCGCCACAGGCTACATTTGGAGCGGTTCGGACGCTTGTGACGCTCGTGAACTTGAGCGGTCGCGGCGTCCGATTCGTCTGGCAGTCATCTACAGAACATGGAATCGGGGATCGGTGCAGCCGTCTAGCACTTTCGTTGGCACCACCGCGGTCGTTGGGGCGATCGCACTTCTTGGTACCGGAGTGGCTGCCGCCGCCCCGGTCAAGTGGCAGGACTGTACCGAGATGCTCGGGATCGAGGCCGAGTACGTGCCGGCCGGTCTCGAGTGCGGGACCGTCGAGGTCCCCGTCGACTACAGCCAGCCCGACGGCGCCCGGACCGAGGTCGCACTGACCCGCATCAAGGCGTCCTCGGGGCAGGCCCGGTCGGCCGTCTTCGGCAATCCCGGCGGCCCCGGCAACTACGCCCTCAACTTCTGGAGCCCCGCGTTCGACGGCACCGCGCCCGCCGGCCTGTACGAGAACCACGACCTCGTGGCCGTCCAGCCGCGTGGCCTCTACGGCTCCAACCCGATGACCTGTGACGTCGCCTTCGTCGGCCCCACCACCGCCAACGCGCTGCACGACGCCTGCTTCGGGACCGATCCGGCCTACATGGCCTCGTTCACCACCGAGAACGCGGCCCGCGACATGAACGCCGTACGCGAATCGCTCGGGCTCGCCGAGATCGACTACGTGGGCGTGTCCTACGGCACCGCGATCGGCACCGACTTCGCGACCCTGTTCCCCGAGCACACCGGCCGCATGGTGCTGGACTCCAACACGCACCCCGACTGGCGGTGGTCCACCCAGGCCGAACAGGGCGCGCTCGCCCAGGAGCGACGACTGAACGACATCTTCACGTGGATCGCCGAGCGCGACGACTACTACGGCCTCGGCGACACCCCGCGCAAGGTGTTCCACTCCTGGAAGTGGGTCACCGACCAGGAGGTGGGGGGACCCGCCAACCTCACCCCGCCGCCGGCCGAGACCCGCGACCTGCCCGTCGAGCTGCGGGGCACCGCGCTCGAGCGGCCCGCGCTGGACACCATCAACGGCACCGCGCCCGCCCTCGCCCGCGTCGAGGGTCTCGGTCGCGCCGTCGCGCTGCAGGGTCTGACCAACAACGCCACCACCGGGTTGTACGACGCCACGGTGGGCGCGACCTACTCCGAGCAGGCGTGGCCGATGCTGGCGCACATGCTCAAGTACTACAACGACGGCGGCAACATCGCCCGGGTCGACTACCCGACGGCCGCCAGGATCGTCGCCGCGCAGGAGAGCCGCTCGCCGGTCTTCCGCACCGACATCGAGATGAACGCGATCATCACGTGCAACGAGACCGCCTCGCCGCCGAGCGAGCTCGGCGTCATGGCTGCCAAGGCGGACCGCTACACGGGCGGCAACAAGCTCACCACCCGCGCCGCGGCCGAGGCCGCCGGCGACGACTGTGTGGGCTGGGCGCCGGTCGCACGCACCATCCAGCCGAACGGCGACGCCCTCGACCAGAAGCCGCTCGTCCTGCACTCGGAGAAGGACGCCGTCACCCCGATCGCCGGTGCCCACAGGGTCGTCGAGACGCTCGACGGGACGCTGGTCGTCGTCGGCGGCGGCGAGCACGGCACCTTCCGCACCGGAAACGCTGCCGTCGACGCGGTGGTGATGGAGTTCCTCGAGACCGGGGTCGCCACCCCGGGGCGCGTCGAGGGCAAGCCCTCGCCGGAGCCTCTGCCCAGGTGGGGTCAGGCCGAGCGCGCGGCCGCCGCCCAGCAGGGCATGTCCGCGCCCGTCGCCGGAGCCGACGACTGGTACGGCACGCACCGCGACACCGGAGCGGCCAC
>NZ_JAALDZ010000297.1:0-9361 GCF_014145125.1 Dietzia sp. CQ4
CGGACTCCAGGCACGGATCAACGCACTCTAAAACCGGAAGAGCCGGATAACGCTAGTGGGCCCCAAGCACAGTATTCGTGCGAACAGTGGGTGGCCCCAAGAGACAATGACTGTGGCCCCCGTGAAACGAATTATCAGTCAGGCGCGTAGCGCGCGCAGGAGATGGTTCGTCAAGAGTTTTACGTCGTTCGGGGTGTTTTGTATGCCGTTCCATCTTCGAGGCTCTTCCGCCCGGAACCTCCAGTTTCCGCTAGTCCATGCACAGTGATCAGCGAGACTTGCGAGGTCGCGGTCGATCCGAAGATTTGGAAGATCTGAAGCGGCGATGCCGTCGGTTAGCGTGTCCATCACGTATCCGAGCGATTGAATTCCCGCCCCGTGCGTGAGGCGGGACTTAGTGGGGGGAAGATCCCAGGCTTCTGGGAAAGTAGCTTGCACCATCTTCCAGAAAAAGTTTAGGTGCAAGACCATCTGGTCTATATCCCCGGTTCCATCCTCTGGGTTGCGGTACTGGTACAGAGCGCCCTCGTAGATGCTATTTTCAATCATCTTGAGAACGCTATTGTCCTTAATGTAGCCGTTTTCCATTGTCGGAGTCGAGATACGACCGGCGAAAGGTTCGACGTTTCCACCTCGGCTCAAATTTAATCGCGATAAGACAGTCGCCGGCAGCTGCTTCCGGGCGTATGAGGGGGGTAGGTGTCCGCTTGTGTCTGGAAGCAACTCATGAATGAGTCCCTTTGGCAGGGGTTTGGTGTTGTTGACGAGTATGAATTGGGAACGCTGTTCTGCTTCTCCATGTGCGATAAAACCTACTGCCGCGACCGGGTACTCTTCGAGTTCAGCATCTCGAATGGCTGCACTACGTTGCTGCCCGTCTACTAACCATGCCGGCTTTTGGTCCTCGGAAACTGGTTCATTAATGGGGATGACTAACTCGCCGGTGGTCACGTAGTCAACCGCTGATCCAGTGTTTGAGGGAACGAACTTTACTTGCTCGTTAAACGCGAGAACGATCGCGTTTGGTAACATCGCTCCGTCTGACTCCAGATACCGCCGGATAGCCCTAATGTGACTACGAACTTCTGGGCGCTGATAACCATGAAGGGCAACGTCCGGCCTGTGTGCTCGACTAACCGTCGCGAACTCGTCAAGCCGTTTGCCGTCCACGCCGAAAGTATAAATATGTTGCTGCCCCTGGCGAATTCGAAGGGCGGGCAGTCTTATTTCGTTGTTCTGATTCATGAAATACTCCGAACTCGACTCTTCAATGTGTGCATTCGTTGCGCAAGTACTGACATGTTGTGAAAACCTCGTCGCTTATTTCTTTCCGTGCCGCGGAAGATTATAATTTCGATACCGTATTCCGTGCAAAGGCTACAATCACAGAGTTTCCAGGGGGCGTCTGAAAGAGTCTCTTCATAGGCGAGAAGGTAAGACTTTTTAGCTTGGCATGTCAGTTCGTACTCGCCAATCGCGTCAAGGCAACCACGAATCGATGAGGCCGAACCGTCGTAACTTCGCAGGGCCCTCAACGCCTCACGTTCCGCCGCGATCGCTTGAGACTGTTTGACCGATCCTGAAAGGATTGCGCGCTTCAGTGTTGGATTGCCATCAACCTGAGGTACGCGTATCGCCACGTACGAACGGTTTGGGGTATGGTAGTTGTTTCGATCGTCCATAAAAGCCTGGCGGAAGGAGGATGTGCTATCGAAACTCGTGACTCCGTATTCCGCGAACAAATCCATGGAGCCCGCGCGGGTGATCCCGAGGAGATGTAGTTCGGTGGATGGAGTTAGTACGTCTCGAATTCTCTCAAGGCAGGAGACGATTTGATTCGTCCGTAGTGGAACCATTCCGCCCAGTGCGATTCGTTCATATCCTAATTCCTGAAGCGTCCTTACGCTATGGGCGAAACTGGCTGGACTCCACCCCTGGGCGGCGCCGACAGGTTGAACTTTGCTTTTTCGGTCGCGCGCGTGGCCAATGAATTGCTCAGCTAATCGCAGGGTTATATGTCTGCGTTCAACCCACTGGGGATCTACATCCGACTCCGAGGCGCCCGGTTCGTAGCCGAAAATGATGTGGTCGGTGCTTATGCCGGCGTCAAACCCGCATTCTTCGTAGAAGTCGAGTGTTTCGCTGGCGGTTACAGGCGGTACTTCTTCGTCAACGTAATTGAAGGCGCCGTTATCTCCAAGCGTATCGATGGTGTCTGGTAGCCGAAAGAATTGCCGCACACCCATTCGATAGAGGCGTGCTCGCTGCGCTCCAGTGTACTTGCCGGCACCCTTTACTGAGCCATCTACTATCGACTTGCTCACTAAAATTCCGTGATAAGGGGGCTTGTTGAGTATCTCGTGTGCGTAGCGGTCGTCTCTTTGGCGCACTCGGTGAGCAACGTATTCATCGCGATGAAAATTATAGGTTGGACTAACCAAATCCTGACTGTCAGGGAAGTAGAACTTCAATTGTTCGCCGTTCGTTCCGCTAAGTAGATGCGCACTAGGTAGTTTGATAGCGAACTGATGTGGCGAGGGGTATTTTGCAGGTCATTCCATGCAAAACCTAGGTCCTCCCAGATTCCGCTTGTCCATCTGCATTTCGAGGAGATTAGTGATAACTCTTCCATAGCTTTGGCTCGCGCCTGAGGATCGGAATCGTTTACGTGAGTCATCACTCTGTCCATCAGTCGTCCCATCGCTCTTACTCCAACGCCATGCATTAGGCGACTCTGCTTGGAAGGTACTGCCCATGCGTCGGGAAAAGTGTCTCGAACTGCTCCCCAGTATGCAATAAGAAGTCTTCGAATCCCCTCCGTATCCGTAGTGCCGTTTGCAATGTTGCGGTATGGGAACAAGACGCCAGAAGGTGACTCGATAGACTCTCTTATTGACTCAACGAGGCTCGTGTCCGTCACTACGGCGGTCTTCTTATTTTCAGTCGTCGTTGAAGCTCGACGAATAAGGTTGAAGAACGGAGACTCAGGGTCCTGGTTAAGCATGTCGACGAGCGCAGAGGGCAGTTGTTTAGTGGCCAAGCGGGCTGATGGGACGGCCGTGATTTCGGGAAGAAGTTCAGTAACTAGACCTGTTGGTAAAGGTTGCACTGTGTTGACCCGGAGAAATTGTTCCCGTTGTAGTTCCAAATTGGGTGCGATAAAGCCGGAGATGGGGACAGGAAGTCTGCTGTTTAGTGTTCTTGCGAGCGCCAAACTGCGTTGCTGGCCATCAACAATCCATGCAGGGCGTGGTCCGTCGGCCTCGAGGGATACGGGGATTTCAAGCGTTCCCGACACGGCTAGGCCGTCGGACGTGTTTGGTCCGCGACTCGATTTGAATTTTGCCTCGGGCGGTAGAGCAAGTATCAACCCGTTTGGGAATAGTGGTGCATCGGAGTCGAGGTACTCCAGGATCTGCTTTACGTGCTTTTTCTTTTCGGGCCTTTGGTATCCAATTAACCGGCCCGCCTCGTCACGTCCGATTCGTGACACGTCGGCGACCATGTCTACCTCTTCGGCGGCCAAGGTAAATAGGTAGAGTGGGATATCGTCGTTTTGCAGGACCTTTAGAGCTTTACGGGAGATCCACTTTGCTTCGCTCATGATCCCACCGCCTTATGAAAAAGGCCTGAGAATCGACGCTGCTCGCAGGCTATACCGGACTTGCGAAGTGAAGCAAGAGCATGTGTCTTTGATATTTTCGGATCGTGGGATCGCAGCGTCGCTATCAGTTCCAGTATCGCTTTGTCCGGTACCGCTGTTCGGTTGTGCTGCTCAAGTTTCCTAGACTCATCCGTCCACTCGCGCCAGAGGCCGTGGGCGTCTTCGCTGAAGGCGCCGACTGCGGTCGTGAGCTCCATCCACTTCGACGCGCTTCGGACGTTCAGGCTAGTGAGCGTCCCACCTAGCGCATGACGGAGTTGGCGATCTGCCGGGACTCGGTTTTCTAGGGGTATGTTTGCGGCTCCGCCGAAAACCAGTAGCTGACTCGGTTCGGTTCGTTCGATCAAGTCGACTCCTGCTGCGCGTGCGTAGTTGTCGGACAGGACCCATACCGCGCTACCGCCCCTTGGTACGTCGGCGTGGGGCAGGTTCTTCCACCACAAGCGTGCGTCGGTGTCGGTGTGTGCGACGGAGTCCGGATGTCGCGGTGTGAAAGTTGCAGAGTAGGCGGGGGCTTGATCGTTGAGGTTCTTGAGTCCCAGTCCAGCGGATGCAACAAAGACGTTGGGTTCGTAGCCGATCCGACGAGTTGTTGCGAACAGTCGCTTGGCCTGCGTCCATGCTTCTCCCTGGTATAAGTCGACCAGCCTAGTTGTACGGTCGGGTACTTCGAGGCGCGTTACCCAGTCTTGGACTCGTGATTCGAGGGGGGCGGCGCGGAGTGAGCGGGCTCTGAGTTCGTCCCTAGGGCCAAGCGACTTGCGGTCGGTGCATGCGACCACGATGGTCAACTGTCTGTCCACCATGGCTCCTCAAGTCGGCAACTGCAGCTTCCAAGAAGCTACTCTATCGTGTAGTTTTAACGCCAGTATCAGCCGAACACACTGTGGAAGCTTGAGGTGCCCCATGTCGCCAAGCGCTGTAGTGCTGCTCAGCGGTGGACTCGATTCCACCACCGTGCTCGCGTTCGCGAAGGCGGAGGGTTACGAACCCTTCGCGCTGAGCTTCCGGTACGGACAGCGGCACGAAGTTGAACTAGATGCTGCAAGGAGCGTTGCAGAGGCTGTCGGTGTTGTGCGACACGTCGTGTGCGATATCGACCTGCGTACGTTTGGTGGGTCTGCACTCACGGATAATATAGACGTGCCGAAGCATTCGTCGGTGGACGAACTCCCTGTTGACGAAGTGCCGATCACGTACGTCCCTGCCAGGAACACGGTCTTCCTGTCGTTTGCGTTAGCGTACGCAGAGGTCGTCGGGGCGACGGACATTTTCATCGGTGTCAGTGCTCTCGATTACTCTGGGTACCCGGACTGTCGGCCGGAGTTTATCTCGGCGTACGAACGGATGGCCAACCTGGCGACCAAAGCTGGGGTAGAGGGTGCGGGCCTACGTATCCATACGCCGCTGATCGATCTCAGCAAGGCGCAGACGATCGAGATGGGTATGCAGTTGGGTGTCGATTATTCATTGACGTCGTCGTGTTACGACCCTGACAGCCAGGGGCGGCCTTGCGGACAGTGTGATTCCTGCCTGCTCCGTCTCCGGGGCTTCGCCGAGGCGGGTTTGGCCGATCCTCTCTTGTATCAGGTTGGCAAGTCGTGACCTACAAGATCAAAGAGATCTTTTATACTTTACAGGGTGAAGGTGCCCACTCGGGTCGGCCGGCGGTTTTCTGCAGGTTCGCTTCGTGCAATCTGTGGACAGGCCGCGAGGCAGACCGCGACCGCGCGATTTGCAAATTTTGTGACACCGATTTCGTTGGCACCGACGGAGTTGGCGGGGGCAAGTTTGCGAGCGCGGACGAGTTGGCAACTGCAGTTGCTGCGAAATGGCCAGACTTCGCACTGGGGCAGCCGATGGTTGTATGCACCGGGGGGGAACCGCTGCTGCAACTTGATGATGAAGCAGTCTCAGCGCTTAAGGCGCGGGGTTTCTTCGTCGCGGTAGAGTCTAACGGGACTTTGCCGGCTCCGAATGGAATCGACTGGCTATGCGTGAGTCCCAAGAATGGATCCACCTTAGTTCAGAAGAGTGGCCATGAATTGAAGCTTGTTTACCCGCAAAGCGGCTTCGTGCCCCAGGAGTTCGAAGGCCTCGATTTTGATAGCTTCCGTGTACAGCCGATGGATGGCCCAGATGTGGCCTTGAACACCCAGTTGGCTGTGGAGTTCTGCCTGAATAATCCCCGTTGGCGCCTCAGTCTGCAAACACACAAATTTATAGGGATCGCATAATGTCACGCGCAGAAATATTCCGTGAGTTCACCTTCGAAGCAGCGCATCGGTTGCCGAACGTCCCGGAGGGACATAAGTGTGCGCGCCTCCATGGTCATTCTTACTTAGTGAGCGTCCATGTGATGGGCGAGATAGGTCGAGAGTCGGGTTGGGTTCAGGACTTTGGCGATTTGAAGTCGGCATTTGCGCCTCTAAGGGAGCAGTTGGACCATCGGTACCTCAATGAGGTGAGCGGACTCGAGAACCCCACCAGTGAGGTGCTCGCTGAGTGGTTGTGGGAGAGATTGAAGGTCGAGATCCCTGACCTCTCGGAGGTGCGAGTGAGGGAGACTTGCACGTCGGGCGTGATTTATCGAGGGAACTAGAACGCGGACGGAGCGGTTCCCCGTTGCTCCTTCCTCCCACCTGTACCTGTTTTTTTCTATCGTCGCGTACGTCACTGCCGTCGTATTGGCCAATATCGTCACGGATCGCTACGGCCTCGTTACTGTTGGATTCGGCTTATTGGTGACCGCAGGTACTTACGCGGCGGGTTTCGCACCCCTGGCCCGAGACTATGTTCACCGATACGGGGGTCGAACCTGGGCCATCGTTGCAGTGGCCGTGGGCGGAATTATATCCTGGTTTACTGCATCGCCTGCACTAGCAATAGCATCGACCGTCGCTTTTATCGGCGCGGAATTGATCGATCTCCTGGTTTATGTGCCGATTCGTCGGGCGCGGGGATTTGTTTTAGGCGCGCTCGCCTCGAACGTCGTGTCGGCGCCGATCGATACAGTTGTGCTCCTATATCTCGCTGGTTTTTCAATCACGGTGGGAACCATGGGTGGTCAGTTCATCGGTAAGGTGCTTTGGGCGACCATGGTGCCGCTAGCGTTGTATTGGCTTCTAGTTCACAATCGACGGCGTCGCCGCCTCTTGGTCCTCAGTCTCAAGGCCTTTCCCTCCTCATTCCGACCGTCCACTGACACTCATCAATCCCGCAACTCATCGTTGTCGGCCACCGGTATCGGGTCACACTCGTGAGACTCAGAGCGATGAGCCTAGGTGGGAACCCTTTGAGTCCACGGAAAAACCGCGACCGTCAGATGTGCAGTTCCCCGCCCAGGACCACGGTCGGATGCGGGGGCAGGTGGCAGGACTCGAGGAGTGCCGAGGAGTGCCGAGACGTGGAGGGCAGTAGCATCTCGTAGCCGCGCCTGGCTCGGAACGAACGCCCGAGTTAGCGCCCAGGCTCGGGGAAGCGACCTTGTCGTCGTCATCTCTCTTGTCCCGCCTGGGTATCACCAGGCGCCCGCGCCAGCGCGGTCGCCGACCCCGGAACCCCCAGGACCGCGCCAATCGGGTGGCCGCCCGGGTTTGCCCCAGGCAGGGCGACGAGCGAGAACGCGAAACCCAGGATGCCGGTCAGCACTCGGGTTGTGAGTTGTACCCAGGTCGAGACGTCACAGGCGACGAGGCCGAATCCGGTGAGCAGCGCCATCGCTGTGGACGTGGTGGAGAAGCTGATGGCCAGGCCGTCCATTGACCCCACAGCCAGAATGGGCTGCCTCGGCTTCACCGCTCTGGCACGGTTCCCCAGTCTGTAGATGATTTACTTCTCGGATGAGTGAGAGTGCAGGCGTGGTCGTCCCGGGTAGAGAAATGAAGCGAACACCGAGTGAGGTGATCTCTGCCCTGGGTGACGATCTGATGTATCAGCTGTCCACGGCGGGCCAGGAGTTGTTTCACAGCAACATTCTCTACTGGTTGGCCACCGAGGCGGCGGAGGAGTCTGCTGCGGTTTGGGCAGTATTTGGCCTGGAGGTGCCCACCGAGGCCTTCCGGGAATACCAGAAGGTTGACCTGCGCGTGGACAGCGGAGATCGCCATCTCTTCCTTGAGAACAAGGTCATGGCGCTACCTGATGCATCCCAGCTGGGGCGATACTCGGGCAAGCTGGAGGAACAGGGGTTCGGGGACACCTCGCAGTGGATACTCCTGACGCTCATTCCGCCGACGTTCAATACCGCTCAGGTCGGCACCGGGCGATGGAAATGTGTCACCTACGCCGACTTGCTGCCGGCCCTGCGTGAGGCGCGGGATGCGATGCCCGAGAGGGATCGCAATCTGGTTTCGCGGTACACGGACATGGTGGAACACCTGGTCGACCTTGCTGCGATGTGCGACCCGGCGCGAGACATGGAATCTCCGTTCTGGATGGATGCGCCGCTTCAGGACACGCTCGACAGAGCGAGGTTGGCGAGCCTGGTAAAGAAGCTCCAGATGGCACGGTGCACGCAGCGCGTCCGTGATGCGCTGCTCGACGTTGGACCGAGGCCGGACGGTGCCCGGGTGGAGGCGGGGCTGTCGACCCGGAGCAAGGGCGGGATTGTCCAGCACTTCATCGAGTACAAGTTCGGACGCGTCACCCGGCAGATTGGGTGGCAGCTAGAGGGCCGCCAGTTGCGGTTGGTGGGAATCCTCGGAGACAAGGAATGGAAGAGGATTGACCCCGATCAGCGAGGACAGGTCCTGGCGGAAGAGAACGAGGGGTATTTCTCGTTTGACCACGAATTCGAGGAGTTTTCCGACTTGCTTGAGCCCTATCTCGGCAAACGTGACTGGCTCCAATACGGAGAGCAGTTCCGCTACCGGTACTCCACGGTGAGCGAGCACACCACCTGGTCGCAACTCGTTGACCTATTGGTCCATGCCTCCGAGCGGGCCTACCGGCAGGCGTCGCTGCTAGGACGGTAACCACCACAGCTGGAGATTTTGCCTTCCCGTCCGCGCAGCCACCGCTGCCCGGTCCGAGACAGTCCTCCTCGTCGTCGCGCTAGGAAGAACTCGACGCCGCGCGGCACCCGACCGCGCGAAAGACTTGAATCTGTTCTAGACACTGGCCAACTCCGGCATGTCATTGTCAGTGACGACCCTCGGTTCATCCCCTCTCCTCAATAATCTCCTGGTCGAATCGGCCTCATGAATTACCCCACGGACCCTGAGGGGCGAGTCGTAGTTACCACGCCCCGTCGAGGAGTTCAGGGATGTGCTCGGCCTCACGAGAGTTCTTCATAGTGATTAATCGGGAGTTGTGGAGTCTGATCGCAGTGCCCAACGCCGGGTCAGTGAGGAGCCCCTGGGCAGTTCGGAGGTCACGGATGTGCAAGGTGGTCTGGTCGTCACTCAACGAGGTGAAGCCGCTGTCCGTCACCTGAACTGATTCCCCGATGAGGGCGGCGAGCAGGCTGCTCGCGCCGTCAGCGAGCATCGGACTTCGTGCCACCCAGAGCCTGACCAAGGGGCCGTCCTCGGACGCAGTCACGTCGGCAACGAAGTACCCACCGGCGTAGACAGACCTACAGAGTGGTTACTCGTGCCGGTGCGGAGACGGACCGATGGGTGGCCTCAGTGAGTTCGGGTCGCGGCAGGAACGGATAGTGCCCCGTGATGTGGTGGGAATCGGTTCCGCGTCTGG
>NZ_JAALDZ010000298.1:0-2268 GCF_014145125.1 Dietzia sp. CQ4
GGCGGCGGTGTCGGGGGCGACGGGCGCAGCAGGGGCATCGCCCTGCGGGCCGGTCACCGGGCGGCACCCCGGCGTGCGATGCGCGCGGCGGCGATCAGTCCGGGCACCGCCACCAGCACCGCACCGAGGAGGTACCACCAGGGGGTGAGGCCGATCGTGGTGCGGATGACGTGCAACCCGGTGACGACGACGAGGACCACCACGCCGGAGCCCGCGACCCCCCAGAGGTACGTCCGGGCCGAACCACGGGGACTGGCGCCGATCGATCGCCGCTGCCAGAAGATCACGGCGAACAGCAGCACCACGTACGGCACCATCGCCCAGTTGGAGAACATGATCGCGATGGTCCCGGCACCCATCACCACCGCGATGACGGTGGCGAACCAGGCGAAGACCCGGGCGTCGCGCGTGGAGCTCACCGGCGGCCGACCCTCGACCTCCGCGAGGAGCCGGGCAGCCTCGGCGCGATCGAGCTCGCCGGTGGTGCGGTTCTCCGTGGTCATGACGACACCTTCCTCGTGACGGTCCCGGGAGTGTCCACCCGGGCAATGACTAGACCATAGGCAACTACTTTCCATTTTGGCAAGTAGTTTCCACCGCCCAGCCGCCAGTGGCGGTGCCGATCACCCCGGGTCCACTACACTCGCGCAGGTCATGGAATTGAAGGCAGTCAAGAAGGACCTCATCGCCAAGATCGCAGCCCCCCGCGATTCGTCGCGCGCCGATCCGGTCGACCCCTACCTGCCCAGCGCCGGGAACCACGGCTACCGGGTGACCCGGTACGAACTGGACCTCACCTACAAGATGAGCTCCAACAACCTGCGTGGCCAGGCCGTCATCACCGCCACGGCCACCGAACCGCTCGACTCGGTGCAGCTCGACCTGTCCCCCCACCTCGACGTGTCCAAGGTGTCTCTCGACCGCGGTCGGGTCGCCAGGTACAACCGGCCGCGGGGCAAGCTCACCGTCACCCCGGCCGAGCCGATCCCCGTCGGTGCCGCGTTCACGCTCACCATCCGGTACGCGGGCAACCCGCGCCCGATCCGCGGCGCATGGGGTGAGGTCGGGTGGGAGGAACTGACCGACGGGGTCCTGGTGGCCAACCAGCCCAACGGCGCCGCCAGCTGGTTCCCGTGCGACGACCACCCGTCGTCCAAGGCCCCGTTCCGGATCCGGCTCACCACCGACTCCCCGTACCGCGCGGTCGTGACCGGTTCGCTGGTGGGCAAGAAGCGCAGCGGCAGCACCACCACCTGGGAGTTCGACCTCCCGCAGCCCACCTCCACCTACCTCGTGACCATCAACCTGGGGCAGTACGAGCACCTGGAGGTGACGGGTGGGGCGGTGCCGTTCCACGCCTACCTGCCCGCGGACCTCAAGCGGGACTTCCGGGTGTCGTTCGCCCGCCAGCTCGAGATGATCGAGGTCTTCACCGACCTGTTCGGCCCGTACCCGTTCGGTGAGTACAAGGTGGTGGTGACCGACGACGAGCTGGAGATCCCCCTCGAGGCGATGGGCATGTCCACGTTCGGCCGCAACACAGCCGAGGCGGGCACGGACGACGAGCGGCTGATCGCCCACGAACTCGCGCACCAGTGGTTCGGCAACGCCGTCACCGCCGCCGAATGGAAGCACATCTGGCTCCACGAGGGCTTCGCCTGCTACGCCGAGTGGCTGTGGACCGAGTTCTCCGGCGGCGCCGACGCGGGCAGCCACGCGCTGCGCTACTACTCCAAGCTGCAGAACTCACCCCAGGACCTGCTCCTGGCCGACCCCGGCCCCAAGGACATGTTCGACGACCGGGTCTACAAGCGCGGCGCGCTCACCCTGCACGCCCTGCGCCTGACGATCGGCGACGAGCAGTTCTTCCAGCTGCTGCGCGACTGGGTGACCAAGTACTCGGGCAGCACCGCGACCACTGACGACTTCCTGCACATGGCCGCCGACCACTCCCCCGTCGACCTGCGTCCCCTGTGGTCCGCGTGGCTGTTCTCGGAACCGCTGCCACCCACCCTCGGCATGCCCGATGACCACGCCGGCCGCCGCTGAACCGACGCCCACGGCCGGCCGCCGCGCCGCGGGTGGGATGCGGGCCCTGACTCTGGCGACGGTGTTCGCCGCCGCCTCCGGCTACCTGGTCATGCTGGTCGCCGGCCGGGCGCTGGGCCCGGCGGACTACCCCCTCTTCGCCACCTACTGGGGCGCGTTCTTCGCCCTGGGCGGGGTGGCCAACGGACTCATGCAGGAGGCCACGCGGGCCGTGCGGTC
>NZ_JAALDZ010000299.1:0-5350 GCF_014145125.1 Dietzia sp. CQ4
CAGCTTCTTGGGCTCCGGGGTCTTCTGCTTTTTCAGGACATATCCGTGGCCGGAGACGGCGAGCCGGCTCTCGGCCCGCGTGGTGGCGACGTACAGGAGCCGGATCCGCTCTGCCCTGGAGTGCTCGGCCTCTCGCTCTGCGGCCCGCGCGAATCCGGGATCACGGACCTGCGTGGAGAAGGAGGCCACGGGGCGCGGGGGATCGTCGTCCGTCCACAGGAGTCTGTCGCGGTCCCCGGGCCAGCCGCGGCTCATCCCGGCCAGGACGACCATGGGGTACTCGAGGCCCTTGGCGGCATGGATGGTGGTGATCCGCACCGCGTCGACACCGATCTCGGGGATCACCGCCTCGGGGACGCGGGCGTCCTCGGCGGTGAGGGCCAGCGCCCAGTCCGCGTACTCCCGCAGGTCGGCGCGGGCGGGGTCGGCGGCGGACTCCTCCCACTGCCAGGCGTGCTCGATGACGAAGCGGATGCGCCGCCACAGGTCGCGGCGGCGGGGGGACTCGGCGACCGACTCGAAGACCATGCGGTCGTGGACGAGCTTCTCCAGGATCTCGCCCGGCCGGCGGCTCCGCCGGGACAGGTCGGAGAGGTAGTCGATCCCCGCGGCGACGGGGGAGTCCTCGAGGTGGTCGGGTGCCGGGGCACCGGGGGCCCACGCCCCACCGGCGGCGCGCCAGCGGAGCAGGTCGTCGTCGCCGCAGCCGAACAGCGGGGAACGGAGCGCACCGACGAGCGAGGCCTCGTCGGCGCTGTTGGCCACGGCCCGCACGGAGAGGAGGAGGTCGCGGATCTCCGGGGTGCCGTAGACGATGGACGACGCCTCGGTCCGGAAATCGATCCCAGCGTGGTCGAGGCACTTCTCGATCATGGGCAGCGAACTCCGCGAGGGCAACAGGATCGCGATGTCCCCGAGGCGGAGCGGGGTGTGACCGCCGTCCCTGGACTCGTGTGTCCACTGCTCGCGGACGGCGGTCGCGATCACCCGGGCCACATCGGAGGCCTCGGTCCAGTGGCGTCGTGCGTCATCGCTCGCGTCCGGCGGACAGTGATCGGGAAGCTCGGGGACGTCCTCGGTGCGGAACACGAACGGGCGGGGGCCGTGCGCGGGGTCGAACGGAGGCCGGTCGGGACCCGGTTCCAGTTCCCGGTAGTCGGGCTGCACTCCCTCCGCGGCGAGGAGTACTTCCGAGAACACCTCGTTGACCCAGTCGAGCACCGCCCGCGAACACCGGAAGTTGGTGCTCAGGCGTTCGACCTCGACTCCGTCCCCGCGCTGCGCTCGCAGGTAGGTGGAGATGTCGGCCCGCCGGAAACGGTAGACGGACTGTTTGGGGTCACCGACGGTGAAGAGCCTGCCGGTCCCTGACACTGATACCGACCCGGTGCCGTCCGTCTGTTCCTCGGCGGTGAGGAGCGTGGCGAGGTCGAGCTGGATGGGGTCGGTGTCCTGGAACTCGTCGATGAGGATCCGGGTGTACCGGGCCCTGACCCGGCCCCGGACGTCCCGGTCCTGCAGCAACTCGCGGGCGAGCACGAGCTGGTCGTGGAACTGCAACGTGCCGTGCCTGCGACGGTCGTCGGCATGTCTGCGGATGACCGGGATGAGGGCGTCCAGGATGATCGCGATGCGTGGGCGCCAGTGGGCGGACAGGACCTCGGTGCAGATCGAGGGCAGTCGCCTGATCTCCTCTTTGATGGCGTCGACGGTGGCCTTGTCCCCCCAGGCGGCGGCGCGTCCTCCCCGGCCTGCGGTCATGGGCTTGCCGAGGAGTTCGACCCAGGTCGGTGACGCCGTCCGATCCGTGGCCGCCGCCTGCAGGTCCCTCAGCCACGCCTCGTGGCCGGCGAGGGTCTGGAAGAGCTTGTCTGTCTCGTCCACGCAGGACTCGCGCCACCCGGTGATCGACCCGATCGCGGCGACGATCTCGCCGAGATCGGGAGAGTCGGGCAGCTCGGAGTCGGGAGACCCGCCGGAGTGGAGAGGGCCGCTGGGGAGCCGGTCCCAGTCGCGGTGCAGCGCCTCGACCATCTCGCGGAAGGCGGGCGTGCCGACGCCGGCGTCGAGCAGGTCGTCGACGGCCCGGGCCAGGACGCCGGAGCGCGAACCGTCCCGGTCGCCGCCGAACAGGACGGTCGCGCATTCCTGCCACATGGCGTCCACGGCCGTGGCCTCGGCGGTGTCCTGCTGGGCGGTCACCCTCGGGGGGATCCCGGCCTCCAGCGGATTCTCCGAGAGCAGGCGCAGGGCGAACGAGTGCAGGGTCCCGATCGCGGCGGTGTCGAGCCCGGCGAGCGCGGCGTCCGCGCGCTGGTCGCCGGCGTCCCGTCGGTCCACCAGATGGACGCGGAGCCGGTCACGCAACTCGGCGGCCGCCTTCTCGGTGAAGGTGATCGCGGCGATCCGGTCCACGGGCACACCGTCGGTGAGCAGGAGGGTGCTGAGCCGGCCGACCAGGGCGTGGGTCTTGCCGGTGCCGGCCCCGGCCTCGACGAACAGGGTGGCGGTGGTGTCGCGCTCGACCCGGTCCCGGGCGGGTTGGTCGTGGAGCACGCTCATGAGGCTGACTCCGATCGGGTCTCGGTGGTGTCGCCGGCGACGATGCCGACGAACGCGGGGTGGGACGCCAATGGCTCCCGCCCGGACAGTCGCTCCCATGTGCGGTCCAGGTCCGTTCCCCCGAGGAGGTCGGCCAGATCACGGGAGGACCCGCGTCCGCCCTTGAGGGGGAACCAGCCCCGTTGGATGGCGTCGACCAGGTTCCCGACGTCCGAGCGGACCCGGTCCATGACGGTGTCCGAGACGGCGAGGGAGATCTGTTCGAACCCGCCGCGCTCGGTGCAGTACCAGTAGCGGACCTCGCTCACCGGCACGTCCCGGGCGGTGGCGGCGGCCGCGGCGTAGAGGGGGAGCTGGAACCGGGTGCCGGACACGGTGGGGTCCTCCTCGCTCGGGCGTTGCTCCGACCCGGGAGGCCTCCCGGTCTTGTAGTCGGTGACGCGTTGTGTGCCGCCCCGGACGTCGAGTCGGTCGATCGATCCGGCCAGGAGCAGGGTCTCCGGTCCGCGGGAGGTGGTCACCTCGAACGGGATCCGGGCCGTCGGTCCCCCGGGGACCTCGCGTCCGAATCCGAGTTCGGTGGCGGTGGGCCGCCAGCCCGCGTCGGCATCGGCGCTGTCCTCCTCGAACCACCGGCCGAGCTCGGCGGCCAGGAGCATCTGCCGCCGGCGCCACAGCGGGGCGAGCAACCCGGGGGCCCCGGTGACGGCCTTCTCGCACTCGTCCCGCAGCGCACGCATGAGCAGGTCCCGGTCCGGACCGGCCCCCAGCTCGAGTCGAGCGGACACGTATCGCTGCAGGATCGCGTGGACCAGGTCGCCGTAGTCGCGCAGGTCCATCTCGATGTCCGCCGCCGGATCGTCGAGTACACGGACGCGGAGGACGGTGCCGAGGAAGAACAGGTAGGGACTCTGGGCCCAGTCCTCCAGGCGGGTGGGTGAGACCGGTGTGTCGAGCACGTTCACCAGGTCGTTCACCGAGGACACGTCCCCGGTGAACCGTGTGAAGACCCCGAGCCTCCGGTCCCGGCGCATTTCGTGGGCCCGCAGGAGCGGCTCCGGCGCCCCCGGTCCCGCCCGCCACCCGCCGGCCGCGAGTTCGCGCAGGCGCAGTTCGGTGGTGGTGGCCGGATCGGGGCCCAGGAGGGACGGCGGGGAGAGGACGCCGTCGAGGAAGGAGGGGACCGCGGTGACGGTGGGGCACCCCTCCAGGGCCTCCTGCCACCTGGTGGCGTGGACCCGCCGACCGGCGAGGCGCGACAGCGTGGGCAGGAGCCACCGCGACGGGATGCGGTGTCCGCCACCCCGCATCGAGCCGCGGGGGAACGAGCACAGGCGTCGGGCCGAGCCCGCCGACAGTGCCAGTTGGAGCACCCGGTAGCGCTCGTCGAGCAGCTCGGATGCCGAGGGGTCGACCGCGCCCTCGGGCAGGAGCGGATCGGGTCGGTGGAGGACGGGTAGCAGGCCCTCGGCCATGCCCACCACGCACACCGTGTCGAGATCCCGGCCGACCGCGTCGTCGATCGGGCCCAGGCTCACGCCCGCTCCCTCCTCGCCGACCCGGTCGGCGAGGGAGTCCAGCCGCGTGGTCACGGCGCCGACGATCCGCTCGCGGGTGATCGCGGGAGAGATGGTGTCGAGGTCGGCGAGCGAACCGACGGCGGCCTGCACGGCCGCCCGGTCGAGGCTCTGCCGGAAGAGCGAGGTGAGCATGGAGTTCACCGTCGCGGCGACCTCGGACCAGGACCGTGCGGAGTCTAGGGCGGCGAGGGCGGACCGGACCTGATCGACGAGGCGCAGCAGAGCCGCGGCGGCCGCCCGGTCGGAGTCGGTGAACTCGACACCGGTGGAAGGGGACACCGCGTCGGGCCGGGGCCCGGACGGATCCGGTTCGATGGCCAGGTGGTCGGCCAGGCGGGCCCAATCACCGCCGCCGATCACGGGGACACGCGTGCGGGTGAGCAACTCCAGGCGGCGCGACGAGACCGGGGCCCCGTGGTCGTCCAGGATAGTCACCGCCCCCTCGGCCACGATCGAGAGCAGTTCGGCCCGCGGCATGAGGTCCGGGTGGATCCCGAGCAACCGGGTGAGGGACCGGCCGGCGGGCGTGCGGCCGAGATCGGTGGCGGAGGGCCCGTTGACGACGATCTCCGCCTCGTCGAACGCGCGGAGCAGCAGTCGCAGGTAGGGATCCGGCGATGGGTAGTAGACGCCGATCCGGTGCCCCGGTATCCCGGCCGCCAGGCGCGAGCGGACGAACCGGACGACCGCCCGCACCTCGTCGTCCGAGTCCGAGGCGTGCAGCACGTGGGTTCCCGTGACGGCGCCCTCGCCGTCGGGTTCCGCCGCGGAGGCCAGGTGGTCGGCTCCCGTCCCGGGGACCGGCGTGATCCCGCGCGCGTCCAACGCGGCGCGTAGTCGCCGTTCGGCCTCCGTCCCCCTCAGTGGAGCCGCGAGGACGATCCGGCCGAGCGCGTCCAGCCTCCCCAGCGCGTCGGTCACCGCCTCGAACTGCGTGTAGTAGGCGGCACCGGTCATCGACAGTGCCTGCTCCGACAGCCGGAGCACCTCGGAATGGAGGGGGTTGTCCGGCGCCACCGACCCGGCCTCCACGGTGCCCAACCGCAGGCATGCCCGGGCGACCGCCTGGCCGGTGACCGGTTCGGAGGCCACCGCCCGGAGCGCACCGGGGTCGGCGTCCAGGGCCTTCTCCACCGCGGCCTCGAGGAGTGGGAACGGCAGCGCGGCGCGGGGGGCCAGGGCCGGCGCGGACAGGTCGGTCACCACCT
>NZ_JAALDZ010000029.1:0-3748 GCF_014145125.1 Dietzia sp. CQ4
GCCCGGGCTCAGGCCTCGGGCCCCGCGACCCTGGCCGCCACCGGCGTGGAGACCACCGCGATCGCGGGTCTGGCCACGGTGAGTCTGCTGCTGGGGGCCCTGTTGCTGGCGGGCTCCAGGCGCCGCGGCTGAGCCGCGAAGGTGCCCGGTGGCTGAGCCGCGAAAGTGCCGTGGCGGCTGAGCCGCGGGCGGGGCTCAGCTCGTCGTCATCGAGCCGCTGTCATCTCCGCGCACCGATCCCACAGGGCCGCCGCCACCGCGCGGTCGTGCGAGGCGCGGGTGGAGTCCACGATCTTCGGGTATCCACTGAGCTCACCGAAGCCGTCGGGACCCACGTACGCGCCGCCGGGAACGGAGTCGACGGTGGCGGCGTAGAGCTGGGGCAGGGCCCCGCGCTCGGCCGGCTGGACGAGGAACGGGACCTTCTCCGCGACCCGCATCATCAGGTCCTGGACCCGGCTGCCGCTGCGGTACTGGAGATTGGTGGCCGAGTACCCGGGGTGGGCGGCCACGGCCTTCAGCGGTGACCCCGCCGCGTCGAACCGACGCTGCTGCTCGTAGGCCAGCATGACGCAGGCGAGCTTGGTGGCCGCGTAGACCCCCATCGGCGAGTACTTGCGGCGGGTCCAGTCGAGGTCGTCCGGATCGACGGTGCCCCTCTTGTGCATCATCGAGCCGAGCCACACCACCCGGTCGGTGAGCACGGGGACGACCTGCTCGGTGAGCGCGAAGTGGCCGAGCACGTTCACCCCGAACTGCATCTCGTGGCCCTGGGCGGTGCGCGACTGCGGGATGTTCATCAGTCCGGCGTTGTTGATCAGCACATCGGGTCGGTGGTCGGCCAGCACCCGACCGGCGGAGCGGACCGAGTCCAGATCGGCCAGATCCAGCTGGACGACCTCCGCCCGATCCGGGTGCGCCAGGCCGGCCCGGGCGGCCTCGGCGCGGGTGGTGTCCCGGCACGCCATCAGAACCCGGGCTCCCGCCGCGGTGAGCGCCCGGGTGGACTCGAGCCCGAGGCCGGCGTTGGCGCCGGTGATGACGAAGGTCCGGCTCGTCTGGTCAGGGATGTCGGCTGTGGTCCATCGACTGGTCATGCGTCCAGGGTACGCACGACCGGCCTCTCGTCGGCCGAGTCGCGCGCCCGGAATGGACCACCCCTGGCGCACGACCGGTCGCGAGCCGGACGAACACGCAGCGCAACCCGGGAGCGGATCGGTGAGGGACTACCGGGATCAGTCCCACGTGGCGGTGTCGGGGTCCACACCGTGCGCGCGGGCGTCGGCCTCGACAGCGGCTTCGATCCACCCGGTCAGGCCCGGCTCGAGCGAGTCGTACGTCTCGCTGAAGCGAGGGTCCTGCCGGTACATGCGCGCCAGCAGCACCTGCATCGAGCGCGTGCAGTCGTAGAACGTCGAGATCGACGCACGATGCCGCTCGACCAGCTCCGCGGCCCGGGGTGAGGCGGGGTCAACCCCGGCCCGCTTGGCTGCGGCCAGGTCGGCGTTGAGCGAATCCGTCTCGGCCTTGACCCGGCGCCAGTCCTCCTTGGACATCGTGCTCGTGCGCTGTCGCGACTGCTCCCACTGCGGGGTGTCGCCCCACTGCTGCTGCGCCTCGGCCTGCCAGTCCTCGTTCCAGTCGGTGCCGAAGATCTCGGCCCGATCCGCGGGTGTCAGTGGTGTGTTCACGGCGATCGCCTCCTTCAGGCGGTCTACTGCGGAGACCATCTCCTGCAGGTGCGAGATGCGGTCGAGGAGCAGCTCGCGCTGCCGGGACAGGTGGGCGCCCTCGTCGACGTCGGGGTCGTCGAGCAGCACCCCGATCTGCGCCAGCGGGAGGCCCAGCTCGCGGTAGACCAGGATCCGGTGGATGCGCGCGACGTCGTCGTCGTCGTACACGCGGTAGTCCGACCACGTCCGTCCACTCGCCGGCGCCAGACCGATCCGGTCCCAGTGGTGCAGGGTCCGGACGCTGACGCCGACGAGGTCGGCGACCGCGCCCACGGTGAGCCCGTCACTCCTCGTCATCGCTCCAGCATCTCTCACATCGACCACCCTGGGCCCTGACGCGACGTCAGGGTCAAGGGCGAGTCGGTACCGCGTCGGCTTACTCGTCGGTAACATCGGGGCATGAGCCGACCCACGCCCCGTGTCTACGACCGACTTCGCGACCTCGTCGCGATCCCCGAATTCCGTTCCGATCCCTCGAGTCGGGAGTCAGCCGTCATCGAGGAGGTCTTCACCGGCGAGCCGCTCGCCGAGATCCCCGTGGGCACCGCCGACGACGTGCTGGCGGCCGTCGAGCGGGCCCGCGCCGCCCAGATCGCGTGGGCCGACCGCGAGCCCGCGGACCGCGTCGCCGTGCTCAAGCGCTTCGCCTCCCTGGTCATGCGCGATCGCGAGCAGCTCATGGACATCGTCCAGGCGGAGACCGGGAAGAGCCGGGCCTCGGCGCAGGAGGAGGTCCTGGACTGCCTCATCACCGCACGTCACTACGCCAAGACGGCCCCGGGGCTGCTCGCCCCCAAGCGGGTCCAGGGCATGCTGCCGGGCCTGACCAAGGCCGTGGTCCGACGCCACCCCAAGGGCGTCGTGGGTGTGATCGCGCCGTGGAACTACCCGCTCAACCTCGCCGCCACGGACGCACTGGCGGCCCTGGCCGCGGGTAACGCCGTGGTGATCAAGCCCGCCTCCATCACGCCGTTCTGCGCCCTGGCCGCAGCGGACCTGCTGTACCGCGCGGGTCTGCCCCGCGACCTGTTCCAGGTGGTCCCCGGTTCGGGCCGCACCGTCGGCGGGGCGATCGTGGAGAACGTGGACTACCTCATGTTCACCGGCTCCACGGCCACCGGCCGCACGCTCGGTCGCCAGTGCGGCGAGCGGCTCATCGGGTTCTCCGCCGAGCTCGGCGGCAAGAACGCCATGATCGTCGCGGCGGGCGCCGACCTCGACGAGGTGGCCGAGGTGGCAACCCGCGCGTTCTTCTCCAACTCCGGCCAGCTCTGCATCTCGGTGGAGCGCGTGTACGTGGAGAGGTCGGTGGCCCCCCAGCTCATCGAGAAGCTCACCGCCCGCGTCCGGTCCATGAGTGTGGGCCCGGGCTACGACTTCGAGGCGGAGATGGGCAGCCTGATCTCCCGGGATCAACTGGACACCGTGACCGCCCACGTCGACGACGCCGTGGCCAAGGGCGCCCGCGTCCTGGCCGGTGGGCGCCCCCGCCCGGACCTCGGCCCCCTGTTCTACGAGCCGACACTGCTGGCCGACGTCCCGGAGGACGCCACCTGCTTCGGCGAGGAGACGTTCGGTCCGGTCGTGTCGATCTACCCGGTCGACTCGGTGGACGAGGCCGTGGCCAAGGCCAACGACACCGAATACGGGCTCAACTCCTCGGTGTTCGCCGCGTCGGACTCGGAGGGCGAGGAGATCGCCGCGCGGCTGCGGACCGGCACCGTCAACGTCGGTGAGGGTTACGTGGCCGGCTGGGGTTCGGTCGCGGGTCCGATGGGCGGCATGGGCGCCTCCGGCGTCGGCCGCAGGCACGGCGACGAGGGCCTGCTCAAGTACACCGAGGCGCAGACCATCGCCACGCAGCGCGTCATGCACCTGGGCGGGCCGTCGTTCCTGCCCCGCACGCGGTGGCACAAGATGCTCGCCCCCGCGACGGACGCGATGCGCTTCCTGCCCGGCCGCTAGGTCGGTCGCGACCCACCGCGAGCGGCGGCGTCCCGGGGTCCGGGGCGCCG
>NZ_JAALDZ010000002.1:0-20428 GCF_014145125.1 Dietzia sp. CQ4
CGGCCGGACCGACGCACCCCGGTGACCGCGGCGACCGGGTCCACCACCCCGTGGCCCACCGCGAAGTCGTGCCCGCCGGCCGCGGGGATCGCGGTGTTCTCGATGCGCGCGATCACCTGTCGGGCGGTGAGCCCCGGGTACGCCTGTCGGACGAGCGCGGCGGTGCCGGCGACGTACGGTGCGGCGAAGCTCGTCCCGCTGATGGCGGTCCGCGCGCCGTCCCCGTCCACCACCAGGTCCGACACCCCTGCGCCGTCGGCACCGACCGATCGCAGGCCCACCGCGGGGGCGGCCACGTCGACCCACGGTCCCCTGAGCGAGAAGTCCGCTGCGGATCCGTCCGGACCGACGCCGCCCACGGCCAGCACGTGATCGTCGTACCAGGCGGGCACCGCCACGGTGACGACGTCGTCCCATCCGTCGTCCCCGGGAGCGGCGGGATCGGGGTGGTCGGGGTTCTGGTCCCCACAGGTCTGACCGACGTTGCCCGCAGCCGCCACCAGCACGACGTCGTGGTCGACCGCGGCATAGCGGACCGCTCCACCGAGCGTGTCGTCGGCCAGCGCGGTACCGGCGGGAACGCAGGCCACCTCCGAGATGTTGATCACGCCGGCACCCGCGTCCACCGCCGCGCGGATCGCCCTCGCCAGGGAGGAGAGTGTGCCGACCCCGGATCCGACCGAGGTGACGTCGGATGAGCGTGCGGTCGACCTCAGGACACTGCTCGACTGCCGGATCGAGACGATCTCGACGCCCGGCGCCACACCGGAATGGCCCGAGTCGTCCTCGCTCGCGGCCAGCACCCCGGCCACCAGAGTGCCGTGCGCATCGCAGTCCTCCGTGCCGTCCCGGCCGGGGACGACGTCGCCGGCCCCACGAACACGTGGCAGACGGGGACCGGGGTTGACACCGGTGTCGATCACGGCCACCACCTGCCCCTCCCCCCGCCCGTGGATCCACGCCGCACTGAGATCGTCAACCGTCGCGGAGGCGGGCGGGGCGGACGGGTCGAGAACTGCAGCCGTGGTGCGACAGGGGCCGTCACGCCGCAATCCCGATTCGGCTGAACCGGGATCGATAGGGCCGACCTCCGGGACGGGACCGTCGATGGAGGGCCGCTCGAGCGCGGCCGCCACCTGACCATCGACAGAGTGCGCGGTCAGGAGCGCCACGGTGGCCGCGAGGGGTACCAGCAGGCCCGACCTCATCGCTGACGGACGGTCGAGTAGACGTCCATCGCGCCCACGGCGAGCGGTACGAGCACGCATATACCGATCACCTCGATCGTCCCCACGGCGCGCAGCACGGAAGGGGAGAGTTCGACATGGGGGAGTGCCGTCGCCGCGACGACGACCGCTGCGGCCAGGGCGGCGGCCGCGGGGATCACCATCCCGACCGGCGACGGATGGGTGACGGCCGCCCCGAGCAGCAGGCCGGACGCCAGCGTCAGGGCCGATGCCAGCAGCACCGTCGTGTGCACCCGGTCGGCGTACCCGAGGCCCCGGAGGACCAACGTCAGGATCACGACCAGTGCCAGGGGAGCGGACCACCGGGTGGACGCGGGACCACCGGTCAGCGCCACGAGTGCCCCGGCCGTGCAGATCGCGCCCCCTGCGGCCAACAGGCCGGTGAGCCACGAACGTGAGGTGAGAAAGCGGTGCCTCAGGACCGCCGGTGTGGGCAGAGGTCCATGCGACCGTCGGTCATCGGCATGCCGCGCGCGCAGGTCGTGATCGACCTCGCCCAGATCCCCGGCCTCGACGTCCTCGCCCGGCGCCGGAACCGGGGGGATCGGGATCCGGGCCGCCGAGATCGACACGCCGGGTGCGGCGGTGAGCAGCAGCAGGCCTGTGAGGACGGCTCCGGCTCCGACGGCGTGCACGGGAACGGTGGTGTACGCGACGATCATGGCGGTGATCGCGCCCACCGCCGACACGAGGGCCAGAGCCAGGTAACCCGCCGCGAGACCGTACGACCGATCGTGGCCCGTCCGGAACACGGTGCACCGCAGCACACCGGCGAGGACCGCCCCGGCGGTGAGGCCACCCATCAGGTTCCCCGCTCCGCCGGGGGCCGCGCCGACCGTCCCCGCCGCGAGGACGGCGAACCCGTACGTGGACGCCCCCGCCACGGCGTGTGCGGAGACGGGGGCGGCGGTCCGGCGGAGTGCGAGGACCCCCGCGAGGCCGAGAGCGGCCAGTAGGGCGGCCACGAGAGGGGGCACGATCCCCCCGAGGTTCCACCACTGGCCGACGAGTGCGGCGACGGCGGCCACCACGGCCACCGCAGTCGTCGCGGTGGCCGTGTCGACGGCGTCGCGGCGACTCCAGACGGAGGAGCGCGCCACGTCCGGATCGGTGAGCCCCTGCAGCACGTCGTCGAACAGCGGCGCCGGAGTGGGCACGGGCCGGTGGTCCAGCACGAGGATCTCTCCGTCATGCACACGTTGTTGCGCGAGTGTCTCGGAGACGGCCAGTGGTCCACCCGCCAACCTCGACAGCTGCCATGACCCGCTCGCGTGCCCACCCATCCGGGCGTCGACGTCCACACTCGAGGCGGGCCCCGCGGCCGCCCGGATCCGATCGCGGACCAGGTCCACGATCTCGGGGATCACGGCGACGAGCTCGAGATGGGCCGGCAGACTCAGATCCACTCGTGTCGTTCGGCAGACGATCGACACCCGACGCTGGTCGAGCGGCTCGACGCCCGAAGCGACGCCCCCGGGCTCGTCCCGCCCCGTCACGCCCTGTCCTCCCACTCGTCCCTGCCCACCCGGTCGCCGGCGGTGCCACCCTGGTCGGTTGACGTCCCCGTCACGACGTGCACTGCCCTAACATCGCGCTTCGACACGGCGACCATTGTCGACGGCGGGATGCTCCCGTGGGGGCCCCTCCTCCGGTTTCGGACGAGGAACGGGTCGTCGGGGACCGGGCGGCAGGAACTGGACGAGGAGGCGGGCGCGGATGGGTGACGTGGTCTTCACCCGCGGCGAGCGGCTCGAGGCGCCGGCGGTGTCGACCGGTGAGCTCACCCTCCAGGCCCCTCCGGCACTGCCCCGTCCGACTCCCAGGCCACTGGTGCAGATCGTTCTCCCCGTCGTCCTCGTCGTCGCCGTGGTCGGGATGGTCGTGGTGATGATGCGTACGGGGATGATGCGCAACCCGATGTTCATGCTCTTCCCCGTGATGATGGCCGTCTCCGCTGTCGGAATGCTCGCCGGCAGCCTGTCCGGTGGCAACAAGACCGGTGAGACCGACGAACTGCGGAAGGACTACCTCCGCTACCTGGGTCAGACCCGGGAGACCGTCCACGAGACCGTGGCCGCCCAGCGGGCGGCCGCACTGTGGCGACACCCCGACCCGGTGGAGCTGCCCGCGCTGGTCGGAACGCCACGGATGTGGGAGCGGGAGGAGGGCGACGCGGAGTACCTCACAGTACGACTGGGCCCCGGGCGGCAGTCCCTGGCGACCAGGTTGTCCGCCCCCGACACCGGTCCGGTCGACGATCTGGAGCCCGTCTCGGTCGTGAGCATGAGGCGCTTCGTGAGAGTCCACTCGGTGGTGGACGACCTGCCTGTGGCGCTGGAGTTGCGGGCGTTCGCCGCGGTCTCCCTGGACGGTGATGTGGACGTGGCGAGATCTGCGGTCAGAGCGGCACTGGCAGGACTCGTCGTCTCCCACGGTCCCGACCGGGTCCGCGTGGCGGTCGCCGCGAGCGAGGGGAACGCCCGCCGGGCCTGGGAATGGCTCAAGTGGCTCCCTCACCACGAACACCCGACGTACACGGACGGCGGCGGACGGGTGCGACTCACCGAGTTCTCACTCTCCGGGGTCGAGTCAATGCTCTCCGAGGACATCGCGGTGCGGCCCGCTTTCGGGACGAACGCGAGGGACGGTCGGGAGGTGCCTCATCTCGTCGTCATCGTGGATGGCGTGGGAGTCACCGGCGCCGAGCGTCTGGTGGCCGAGGACGGACTGGACGGCGTGACCGTTCTCGAGGTCTCCGGCAGTCGCGCCGGGCAGCTGCGCGACCTCGCGACCCGTCTCGGGTTGTGTATCCGGCTCGACGACGACGGCAGGGCGTCGGTACACACCGAATCCGGAGAGGAGGACATCGCGAGGGCCGATTCCATGAGCCTTCCGGAAGCGGAGCGGCTCGCCATGGCACTCGCCCGCTACCGACCCGCCGACACCGTGACACACGCCGACGGCTCCACTTCCACCAGGCGGGTCCCCGGTCTGCCCGACCTGCTGGGGATCGGGATGGCCACCCGCGTCGACCCGGCGGTGGCGTGGCGACGTCGCGGCGAACGCGACCGCCTGCGCGTCCCGGTGGGGGTGAGCCCGGATGGAGCCCCCGTGGAGCTGGACCTCAAGGAGGCCGCGCACGGCGGAATGGGCCCGCACGGCCTGTGTGTCGGCGCGACAGGGTCCGGGAAGTCCGAGTTCCTGCGCACCCTCGTCCTGGGTCTGGTCGCCACGCACGACCCGGACGCGCTCAACCTGGTGCTGGTGGACTTCAAGGGCGGGGCCACGTTCCTCGGACTCGAGTCGCTGTCCCACGTGTCAGCCGTGATCACCAACCTCCAGTCCGAGATCACCATGGTCGACCGGATGCGGGATGCGCTCGAGGGCGAACTGAACCGGCGACAGGAGGTGCTCCGCGCCGCGGGCAACTACGCGGGTGTGGGCGACTACGAGGCGGCGCGGGCGAGGGGAGCGCAGCTCGATCCCCTGCCGGCACTGGTGATCGTCGTCGACGAGTTCTCCGAGCTGTTGTCCTCCAAGCCGGAGTTCGCGGAACTGTTCCTCACCATCGGGCGTCTCGGGCGCAGTCTGCACATCCATCTGCTGTTGGCGTCCCAACGGCTCGAGGAGGGACGATTGCGCGGTCTCGACAGTCACCTGTCCTACCGGATCGCCCTCAAGACGTTCTCCGCGACCGAGTCCCGCACCGTCCTGGGTGTGACCGACGCCTATCACCTGCCCGCCACGCCGGGCGCGGGCTTTCTGAAGGTCGATTCCGGCGAGCCGGTGCGATTCGACGCCGCCTACGTCTCGGGGCCCCATCGAGAGGATCGTCGACGTGACGGCTCCTCTGTCGCCGTCCCGGTCGCCCGCGCCACAGTGCGTCCGTTCACGTCCTGGTACATGCCGGTGGCCGCTCCCGCCCCATCGGCGGCCGCCGACCGACGCGACGCGCCAGTCCCCGACGACCGGGATGAGGAGACGAGTCTGCTGGACGTCCTCGTCGGTCGGCTCGCCGGTCACGGAAGACCCGCACACGAGGTCTGGCTCCCGCCTCTGGGGGCCGGCGCAGCCCTGGACACGGCGGTCGGAACAGAACCGACGGTGTCCAGCGACGAGAGCCCGCCGAGCCTGCGCTTCCCGATCGCCGAGGTCGACCTGCCGTTCGAACAGCGTCGAGCCTCCTGGGTCGTGGACCTCTCCGGGGCGGACGGCAACGTCGCGGTGGTGGGCGGGACGAGGTCGGGCAAGTCGACCACCCTGTGCACCCTGGTGCTGGCCGCCGCGGCGACCACCGGACCCGACCGGCTCTCGGTATACGTCGTGGACCTCGGTGGCGGGCTTCTCCAGTCGGTCGCCGAGCTCCCCCATGTCGGTGGTGTCGCCAGGCGCGGCGAGGACGAGAAGATCCGTCGAACGGTCGCGGAGGTTGGCGTCGAACTCAAGCGCCGGGAGGCGGCGTTCCGCGACGAGGGAGTGACGTCCGTCGACCACGCCCGCCGCCGGCTGATCGGGCGCGACGGTCGGTCGATCGCCGAGTATCCCGAGATCCTCTTGGTGATCGATGGCTGGCAGGCGTTCCGGACCGAGGTCGAGGACCTGGAACAGCTCGTGGTGGGGCTCGCCGCGGACGGCCTGTCCTACGGCGTCCACGTCGTCCTGTCCGCAGCCCGCTGGGCCGACCTCCGGCCGGCGCTGCGGGACGCGCTCGGTACCCGTGTCGAACTCCGGCTGGGTGATCCCACGGATTCGATGATCGACCGCCGGGCGGCGATGACCGTCCCCGCCTCTCCCGGCCGGGGGTTGACCCGCGAACGCCACCACATGCTCGTCTACCAACCCCGGCTCGACGGACTCGTCGACCCGGATGGCATCGCCGACGCCACCGTCTCGGCCTCCCGGCACCTGGCGCAGCGGTGGCGGGCCCTGGTGGGCCCCGTCAACGCGGCGCCGGTCAGAATGCTCCCGGAGGTCCTGCCGTACGCCCAACTCGCGGGTCTGGCGCGCCCGGGTCCGGACGGCACACGGACGCGGGTGCCTCTCGGTGTGGACGAATCCGACCTCAAGGTCGTCTACGCGGACCTCGAGGCGGACCCGCTGATGCTGGTGCTCGGCGATTCGGAATGCGGCAAGACCTCTGTTCTCCGGGCCGTCACCCGGGGGCTGGTCGCCGGCAACAGCCCACAGGCGGCGAAGGTCATCGTGGTGGACTACCGCCGCACCATGCTGGGCGAGATCGAGGGCGATCATCTCGCGGGATACGCCGCCACCGAGACGGCGCTGGTGCCGATGGTCGATCACCTGGTCCAGATCCTCGAGGGCCGGATGCCCGGCGTCGGGATCACGCCGGAGCAACTACGCGCCCGCTCGTGGTGGAACGGTCCGCGAATCCACCTGATCGTCGACGACCTCGACCTCGTCATCACCGGTGCGGGGAACCCGCTGTCCGCGCTGACCCGATTCCTCCCGCACGCCCGCGACATCGGGTTCTCCGTGGTTCTCGCGCGGAGGACCGCGGGTTCCTCGCGCGCGCTGTACGACGGTCTCGTGGGAGGGATCCGGGACCTGGGCGGCGCCGGCCTCATCATGTCCGGGAGCCGCGAGGAGGGCCCCCTTCTCGGAGGAGTACGTCCCACCCACCTGCCGGCGGGTCGGGGCAGGCTCGTCACCCGCAGCGGGGGCGTCCGACTGGTGCAGACCGCACTCGCGGAACCGTGACCCCCGTGGGCGCGACCATCGCGGTCGATCTCTCCTGTTCCGGACTGTCGGTGGCGTCGGCGTCGGCGTCGACCGTTCTCTCCCCGGCGGTCGCGCCCACCTCCGTCCTCGCAGGTGCAGACGGTTCCGCGCTACCACCCGGGGGCGATCGGATCGAGTGCTCCGAGCGGGTCGACTCCGTCGCCCTCCGGCACCCGGACCGTTGTCTGCCGGACCCGCTGGCAGGCGCTCACCGGGATCGCACCGACGTGGCCGGGCTCTCCGTCCCCGTGGAGGAACTCCTGGCGGCTCCGGTCTCCCGGGCCCTGCGGTGGGGCGCGGCGGGGGACGGAGACGGAGTGGTGCTCATCGTTCCCAGTGGGTGGGGCAACACCCGCTCCGCCCGATTGGCATCCGCTGCGGAGGGCCTGGGTGTGTCACCCCACATCGTCCGCGCGGCGCTGGTGACCGCCGAGGCGCTGCCCTCATCCTCGGCCCGCTGGGCGGTGTGCGTGGAGGCCTGCGCCGCGAGGACCAATGTGAGCCTCGTCGAACGCACGCGGGGGGAGCTGACCCTGATCGACCGGACCATCGTCCACCGGTGGGATCCGTGCCGGGATTCGATGCGCGACGACGAGGTGCCCCGTGTGCTCGAGGCGGTGACCGCGCTACGGCGTGGGCGGCGGGAGGCGGGCACCGGCTCCACCGAGATCCTGGCCCGCGGACGCAACGCCGAGCGGGTGGTGGACGCCTGCGATCAGGCGCGGTTGCTCTCCTTCGTCGTTCCGGATCTCGCTCCGGTCGAGGCCGCTCTCCGGTTACACGAGGGAGTCTGAGTCGCCCCCCGGGTGGTCGTCGTGGCGGATGGAACCGAACCCGGCCCCGGGGACGTCGAACACTGTGACGGACCCAGGAAGGGGCCGCAAGACCACAAAGAGGAGGACGAGATGGCCGGTTTCAACACCCACATCGGGACCATGGACACCGCGGCCAGACGGGTCGACGACGTGAACACTGAGATCGATCGACTGCTCGGGAACGTCCGGGATTCGGTGTCGCAGCTCGGAGGGTCGGTGTGGCGGGGTGCGGCCCAGGCCCGGTTCGCGACGATCATGGCGGAGTGGCAGCAGCAGAGCACCAAGCTCAACACCGCCCTGGCGGGAATCTCGGAGACCATGCGGACCAACAGCACGTCGTTCGAGGCCGCCGATCAGGACTCCGCGCAGGCGATCAGCCGGGTCGGCGCCTCCGGCCCTCTGAACATCTGACCACCCACCTCCAGTCGGGAGAATTCTCATGACCACAGGACAGATCACCTATAACCACGGCCCGATCGAGGCGCTCGTCGGCCAGGTCGGTTCGGCGTCAACGGCGCTGCGCACCACCCTCGACGATCTCAGGGCGTACCTCGCACCGCTCGTCGCCGAATGGGAGGGCGACGCCGCTGTCGCCTATCAGGCCCACCAGAACGACTGGGACCAGGCCGCCGCCGCCCTGCAGGCGATGCTCGCGGAGATCTCGCGGGCAGCGAGTCAGGGAAACCAGGGTATGGCGGATGCCGACCGTCGCGCCGCCCAGGGATGGGCATGACGGCCCCTTTCCGAGTGGCCTCACCCTGAGTGGAGGCACAGCGGCGCGGAGTCTCGGTCACCGTCGGTGTGATGACCGGGCTCCGCGCGGCCGCCGCACCCCCCGACCGGATGCAGGCGAGGCAAGGCTGTCCTACCGTCGGACGTAGAGCCGGGTCGATCACCCGGCGGACGCGAACCACGGGAGGACCCACATGTACGTCACCCACGATCCGTCAACGGGAACGACCGACAGCCAGTACGACCAGACCGACGACGTCGACGGGATCCTGTCCACCGTCACCGAGGGGTTCACCTCCTGGCGCGCCACCGACGTCGCGGAGCGGGCGCGGATCCTCCTGGCGATCGCGGACGCCTTCGACGAGCACGCCGACGAGCTCGCCAAGGCCATCACCACCGAGATGGGCAAACTGCCCGACCAGGCGCAGGGGGAGGTCAAGCTCGCCGCCTCGATCTACCGCTGGTACGGCGAGCACGGCCCCGCGCTGCTGGAGCCCGAGACGCTGGACGTGCCGGGCGCCCGCCTGAACCGCGTGACCCACGAACCGGTCGGACCCCTGGTCGGCGTGATGCCGTGGAACTACCCCTACTACCAGGTGGCCCGGTTCGCGGCCCCCAACCTGCTCCTGGGCAACACCATCGTGCTCAAGCACGCCAGCATCTGCGCGCGCTCCTCCGCGGCAATAGAGAAGGTGCAGCGCGCGGCCGGGCTTCCGGAGAACGCGTACGTCAACGTCTACGCCTCCAGCGACACGGTCGCCGAGATGATCGCCGACCCCAGGATCAAGGGCGTCTCGCTCACCGGCAGCGAGGGCGCCGGCGCCGCCGTGGCCAAGGTGGCGGGGGAGAACCTCACCACCAGCGTTCTCGAACTGGGCGGCTCGGACCCGCTCATCGTCCTGGACACCGACGACCTGGACGAGCTGGTCGAGACCGTCGGCAAGGCGCGGCTGTCGAACTGCGGCCAGGCATGCAACTCGCCCAAGCGGATGTTCGTTCCGGCGGACATGAAGGACGACTTCGTGGGCAAGCTCCGCGACCTGTACGAGGGGACCAAGGTCGGCCCCGCGGCCGACGAGGGAACCGGGCTCGGACCGCTGTCCTCGGAGGACGCCCGCGACGGGGTGGTCGAGCAGGTCGAGCGCGCCGTCGAGCAGGGCGCGACCCTCGTGACCGGAGGCCGCGCGATCGACCGACCGGGTGCGTTCATGGAGCCCACCGTCCTCACCGGCATCACCCCGGAGATGGACGCCTACACCGAGGAGATCTTCGGCCCCGTCGCCATGGTGTACGGCTACGACTCCGTCGACGAGGCCGTGCGCGTCGCCAACGACACGCCCTTCGGCCTGTCCGGCTCGGTGTGGGGGACCGACACCGACAAGGCCTCCGAGGTGGCCGAGAAGCTCGAGGTCGGGATGGCCTACGTCAACGAGCACGGCACCACCATGGCCGGCCTGCCCTTCGGCGGCGTGAAGCGGTCGGGCTACGGCCGCGAGCTGGGCCGCTGGGGCCTCGGCGAGTTCGTCAACGTGCGGCTGCAGCGGGTCCACTGACAGCGAGTCCGCCCCGGCCCCGATACACGAGAGGGCCGGGGTGGCGCCATCCTTCGGATCGCCCAGATTCGATCCGTTGCCCCGTCAGCGCGCGTCACTACACTTGGAAGGTGACTCATCACCAACCTTGAAAGGGTCCTCATGGCACCCCCTCTGCCTTCGCAGGTCGACGTCTCGTGGCTGCACCAGCACCTCGACGACGCCGACCTCGTCGTCGTCGACGCCACCAACCACCTCCCCGTCCCCACCGACGGCCCCTACGTCCCGGAGTCGGGCGCGGAGACGTACCGGCCGGAACACATCCCCGGTGCGCTCTTCGCGGACCTCCTGGGGGACTTCGCCGACCCGGACAGCCCCGAACCCTGGACCGCGCCGGACCACGAGCGGTTCGCCGCAGCCGCCGGCGCCCTCGGCATCGGAGACGGGGCGACGGTGGTCGTCTACGACCAGCACGACGGCTTCTGGGCCACCCGCTTCTGGTGGCACCTGCGCTACGAGGGCTTCGAGAACGTCACGGTGCTCGACGGCGGGCTCCCGGCCTGGAAGGCCGCCGGCCACCAGGTCACCGACGTGCTCCCCGAGCCCACGCCGCGCACCTTCACCGGCACCCGCCGCCCCGAGCTGTTCCGCTCCACCGAGGAGATCGCGGCCAGCCTGGACAATGAGAACACCATTCTCGTGAACGTGCTGGACGAGCCCACCTACCGCGGCGAGGTGGACACCTATGCCCGCCGCGGTCACATCCCCGGCAGCATCAACCTGCCGGTCTTCTCGCTCCGCGACCCCGAGACGGGCACCCTCCGGCCGACCGAGGACCTGCGCCGCGAGTTCGAGGCGGCGGGCCTGCTCGACGACGACCGGACCGTCGTGACCTACTGCGGCGGCGGTATCGCCGCGACCGGGGTGGCGCACGCCCTCGCGCTGGTCGGCCGGGAGGACGTGGCGGTGTACGACGGTTCGATGACCGCCTGGGCCGGAAGGCCCGAGCTCCCGTTGGTCACCGGCGACTCGCCCCGCTAGCGCACCTCACTGGGCCAGACCCACGAGACGGGCCCCGGTCGTCGAGCAGTCGACGGCCGGGGCCCGCGTCGTGCCGGGGAGAGTGGGCCGGGGAGAGTGGTCAGCGCGCGACGGCGTAGGCCTGCGCGAGGTGCGCGATCTTCTGCGCGCGGGCCAGCCGCGGAAGGTCCGCGCCGTCGCGGCACCGCTCGCCGCCGGGCCCCAGTTCGTCGATCACGGACTCGGCCCACGAGACGTCGGCGGCCGAGGGGGACAGGACCTCGTTGATGTACGGGGCCTGGTCCACCCGCAGGCACAGCTTGCCGGTCATGCCCATCTCGACCGCGTGCTCGGCGGCGTCCATGAGGACCTGGGTATCGTTGGAGATGGTGGGCCCGTCGATCGGCGGAGCCACGCGCGCGACCCGGCTAGACACCACGAACTGCGAGCGGGTGTAGGCCATGGCGATCTGCGAGGAACCGATGCCGGTGTCACGGCGGTAGTCACCGATGCCGAACGCCAGGCGCACCACCTGGTCGGTCTTGGCGATCTCCGTGGCGGCGGCCAGACCGTCGGCGGACTCCACCAGCGCGACGATCGGTGTGTCCGCGGCCAACCGGGCGGCCGTCAGCGAGACGTGCTCCGGGTTCTCGGTCTTGGCCAGCATCACGCCGTCGAGGCCGGGGCAGTGGCCCAGGGCCATGAGGTCCTTCTCCCACTCGGGGGAGCGGACGTCGTTGATCCGGACCCAGGCGTGGTTGCCGGCCTCGAGCCACTGGCGCACCTCGCGGCGCGCGCGTTCCTTCTCCGACTGGCGGCACCCGTCCTCGACGTCCAGGACCACGACGTCCATCTCGGAGTTCACGGCCGCGTCGAAGCGCTCGGACTTGTCGGCAGGCAGGAGCAGCCACGAACGGGCGATCGTCGGCGGGATGGTCGACATGGGGCTCATGGGTACCGGTCATCCTTTGTTCGAGAGACGGTTCGCCGCGGGACGCGAGACGTCGCGCGGCAACCTCCCCACGATACGTTGCCCCGGTCGTGGCGTTCCACACGGTGACCAGCAAGCCATAGGACGCGATCGGTCCTCATTGGCGGACCTGCGTATTGACTACCGTTTCCCGGCGCGGCACTCTTTGGCGAGTGAGTACCAGACTGGCGTCCGACGCCCCGGCGATCGAGGCGGAACACCTCGTCAAGAAATTCGGCGACTTCACCGCCGTCGATGACATCTCCTTCTCCGTCCCCACCGGATCGGTCCTCGGACTGCTGGGGCCCAACGGGTCCGGCAAGACCACCACCATCCGCATGATGACGACCCTGAGCCCGCCCACCTCCGGCACCGCACGCGTCGCCGGGCACGACGTGATGGGCGCCCCTGCCGAGGTGCGCAAGGTCATGGGCCTGACCGCGCAGGCGGCCACTGTCGACGAGCTGCTCACCGGGCGCGAGAACCTGCGCCTCATCGGGGACCTGTACGGCCTGCCCAAGAAGATGGTCAAGACGCGCGCCGACGAGCTGCTGGAGAAGTTCTCGCTCAGTGACGCCGCGACCAAGGTCGCCAAGAGCTACTCCGGGGGCATGCGGCGCCGGCTCGATCTGGCGGCCAGCCTCGTCGCGGCCCCGCCCGTGCTGTTCCTGGACGAGCCGACCACCGGGCTCGACCCCCGCTCGCGCAACGAACTCTGGGACGTCCTGCGCGACCTGGTCCGCGACGGAACCACACTGTTGCTCACCACGCAGTACCTCGACGAGGCCGATCAGCTGGCCGACCGGGTGATCGTCATCGATCACGGCAGCGTCATCGCCGAGGGCACCCCGTTGCAGCTCAAGGACCGCTCCGGTGCGGCCAGCCTGGTCATCACCGTCTCGAGGCCGGACGACGTCGACGAGGCCGTCCGCGTCCTCGACGGCCGGATCGGGGAACTGCACGTCGACCGCGACGCGCGTCGGCTCACCGCGCCGTCGGAGGGCGTCTCGGCGCTGGCGGGGATCGCCACCGCGTTCACCGACGCCGGGATCGAACTCGACGACATCGGCCTGCAGCGCCCCAGTTTGGACGACGTCTTCCTGTCCCTCACCGGACGCAGGGCCGAGGACACCGCGGACGCCGTGGACGTCGAGACCATCGAACAGGAGAACCGGGTATGAGCACCGTCGCCGACCCCACCCACACCTCGGCCACCCACGAGCGGTTCGCGATGCCGGCCCGCCCCGAGGGGCCGTCCCTCGGCCGGCAGATCTCCGCGCTGGTGCGCCGCAATCTCTTCCACATCCGGCGCCAGCCGGAGAATCTGGCGGACGTCACCATCCAGCCGGTGATGTTCGTCCTGCTCTTCGCCTACGTCTTCGGCGGCGCGATCGCGGTGGCCGGCGGCGTGAACTACCGCGAGTGGCTACTCCCGGGGATCATGGCGCAGACCATGGCGTTCTCCTCGTTCGTCGTGGCCTCCGGGCTGTGCAACGACCTCAACAAGGGGATCATCGACCGCTTCCGGACCCTGCCCATTCAGCGTGCGTCGATCCTCATCGCGCGCAGCGCGTCCAGTCTCATCCACTCCTCCATCGGCGTGGTGGTCATGTCGCTGACGGGCCTCGTCGTGGGGTGGCGGATCCGGAGCGGGATCGTCGACGCCGTGCTGGGCTACCTCATCCTGCTGGGCTTCGGCTTCGTCATGATCTGGATCGGCATCGTCGTGGGCTCCCGCCTCAAGACCATCGAGTCGGTCAACGGCGTCATGTTCACCACGATCTTCCCCATCACGTTCCTCGCCAACACCTTCGCGCCCCCGGAGTCGATGCCGCCGTGGCTGCGGCCGGTCGCCGAGTGGAACCCGCTGGCCTCGGTGGTGCAGGCCATGCGTGAGCTCTGGGGCAACGCCCCCGCCGTGGGCCCGGACGCCGCGCTCCCGTTGCAGTACCCGGTGCTCGCGTCAGTGCTGTGGATCGTGGGACTGACCGTGGTGATCGCCCCGATCGCCGTCAAGGCCTTCGACGCCCGGACCCGCGACTGACGCGCCCGCGACCGTCAGCGCTTGGTCTTGGGGGAGACCCGGATGGTGATGGAGCCGACCACCGGTTCGACGCCGGCGTCGTCGACGAAGCGCAACGGGACGTCGATGTCCTGCCCGCTGGTGATCGCGGCGAAGTCGGGGAGCTCGGTCCACTCGGCGGTGACGGTCATGCCGCCGGTCGACATGGCCGGGTAGCGCACGTTCATTCCCACGGGGATCCACCGGTGGGTGGCCGGCACGGTGGCCTCGGCGAGCACGCCCATCGCCATCTCGGCCAGGTTCAGGGCGGCGATCACGTGGAAGGTGCCGATGTGGTTGTGGTTGCCCCACCAGCCGGGTCCACGGACCACGCACCGGCCGGGCCGCACGTCCACGACGTGGGGCAGGACGGTGCGGAAGTAGGGGGCCTTGAGGCTCACGGCCGCGCTGAACAGGCGCGAGCCGAAGGGCAGCCGGGTCGCCTTCTGCCAGAGGCGGTGCAGGGAGGTGTCCGGACTGTCGCCAGGGGTGTTGTTCGTCATGGCGGAGAGGTTACCCGCCGGTAAGTTCGGCAGGAGCGGCACGCGCGCGATAGCCACGACGGAGAGTGGTTGACATCACACCGCGGCGGCCCTAGGGTCGTCAAAACTGAAGTTGGTTCGATACTTCGATCGGGGTCCTGATGTCGTTTCTTCTTGTGCACGGTGCGGGGATGGGTGCGACCAGCTGGGATCGGCTGATCCCGCACCTGAGCGGGCCGGCAGTGGCGGTGGACCTCCCCGGGCGGGGAGCCCGCGCCCATGTCGACCTGCGCTCGGTGACCCTGGACGACTGCGCGGCGGCGATCGTCGCGGATGCCGTCGACTCGGGGCTCAGCGACATCGTCCTGGTGGCGCACTCCTTCGCCGGGGTCTCCGTTCCGCGGGTGCTCGCGGAGCTGTCGGAGCGGGTCGCGCACGTGGTGTTCCTCTCGGCGGTCGTCCCTCCCGACGGTTCCAGGGTCCTGGACGAGATCGACCCGGGGGTGCGTGAGGCGGTCGAGGCGTCACTCGACGGCGGCGTCTACCGCCAGGACCACGCCGCCGTCCCCGCGATGCTGTGCAACGACATGACCCCGGAGCAGACGCAGTGGACCATCGGGCAGGTGGTCGAGGACGCCGCGGCCCTGTTGTCGGAACCCGTTGATCTCAGTGGCCTGGCCGTGGACGTGCCCCGGACCTATATCCGGCTCACCCGCGACACGTGCTACACGCCTGAACTGCAGGCTCGTTCCGCCGACCTGGTCGGCGGTGACACGGTGTTCCTCGACTCAGGGCACATGGCCATGGTGTCCATCCCCGAACAGCTCGCCGAGGTGCTGAACGGGATCGCCGCTCGCCAGGTGTGCTGTCCGGGCTCTTCGTCCGGCCTCAGGCGAGGATGCACGTCCCCTGCCTGAGGAGTTCGTGGAGCCGGGCCTGGTCGGCGTCGGGCTCGTCGACCCAGCGCCGGTACGCCGAGAGGGCGATCCCGAGCGCGGCGTGAGCCGTGGCGGCCGGGATCAGATCGTGCACGGTCTCCCCGCGACGCGCGGCCACGAACTCCGCGACGGCCCTCCGCCAGTCCGCGTACATCAGCGTCGAATGGGCCTGGAGTTCGTCCACCCCGAGCAGTAGTCCCATCCGCAGGCGGTGCACCTGGGTCTCGGAGTCCGGGAAGGTGTTGAACGCGACGAGCGAGTCCGCCAGCGCGTCCCGGAGCGGGGTCGAGCCGGGGATCTCGGCCAGCTGTCGCCGCATCCCGTCCATCTGCACGTCGAACTCGCCCCACGCGATCGCCGCCTTCCCCGGGAAGTACCGGAAGAGGGTCCGCCGGGAGATGTGCGCGGCCTCGGCGATCTCGTCGACGCTGGTCGCGTCGTATCCCTGTCGCGCGAACAGCCTCAACGCCACCGCCACGATCGAGGCGCGCGTCGTGGACGGTCGTCGCCCGGGGACGCGACTGTCGTCAGACTCCGTCATTCCCATGATCGACAAGCCTAGAGCCATCCCGGACACGGACCGTGCATTGACCATTGCAATTGGCACTAGGTGCCAATATGATGCAGGTCTCACCTGGAGTGGTGAGGAACCCAACCGCGTTGACGAGAGGAACCGCCGTGGAGAACACCCAGAACACCGAGGTAGTGCTGGAGGAGGCCCTCATCGAGGAGGTCTCGATCGACGGTATGTGTGGGGTCTACTGACATGACCTCCGCAGCAGCGCCGGCCGGCGCCGGACAGGACGCCGCGCCCGCGGCCTTCGATCTCGACGCCGGCTGGCGCCTGCACCCCGGAGTGGCGCTGCGTCCCGAGCCGTTCGGGGCCCTGCTCTACCACTTCCACACCCGCAAGCTCAGCTTTCTCAAGTCGCCGACCATCGTCGAGGTGGTCCGCATCCTCGCCGACCACCCCACCGCCCGCGCCGCCTGCGCAGCCGCCGGTGTACCGATCGACGACCCCGGGACCGCCCGCCTGTACCTGCACGCGCTCGGCCAGCTCGCCGCCTCGCGCATGATCGAGGAGACCTCATGACCAGCACGCTCAGCCGCCCGGCGGCCCCCGCCCCCGTCGGCCGCCTCGTGGACCAGTTCGAGCGCGGCCTCGACGCCCCCATCTGTCTGACCTGGGAGCTCACCTACGCCTGCAACCTCGCGTGCGTGCACTGCCTGAGCTCCTCGGGCAAGCGTGACCCCCGCGAGCTGAGCACCGAGCAGTGCAAGGCGATCATCGACGAGCTGCAGCGCATGCAGGTCTTCTACGTGAACATCGGCGGTGGCGAGCCCACCGTCCGCCCCGACTTCTGGGAGCTCGTCGACTATGCGACCAGCCACCAGGTGGGCGTGAAGTTCTCCACCAACGGCGTGCGCATCGACGAGAAGGTGGCGCAGCGACTGGCCGCGAGCGACTACGTCGACGTGCAGATCTCCATCGACGGTGCCACCGCCGAGGTCAACGACGCGGTCCGCGGCCCGGGCTCGTTCGACATGGCGGTCCGTGCCCTGGAGAACCTCAAGAACGCCGGCTTCACCGACGCCAAGATCTCGGTGGTGGTCACCCGCGAGAACGTGACCCAGCTGGACGAGTTCAAGGCCCTGGCGGACAAGTACGACGCCACCCTTCGCATCACCCGCCTGCGCCCCTCCGGCCGCGGGGCGGACGTGTGGGACGACCTCCACCCGCTCCCCGAGCAGCAGAAGGACCTCTACGACTGGCTGGTCGAGCACGGGTCGAACGTCCTCACCGGTGACAGCTTCTTCCACCTGTCGGCCTTCGGCGACGGCCAGGGCTCGCTGCCCGGCCTGAACCTCTGCGGCGCGGGCCGCGTGGTGTGCCTCATCGACCCGATCGGGGACGTCTACGCCTGCCCGTTCGCGATCCACGAGGAGTTCCTCGCCGGCAACATCGTCTCCGATGGCGGCTTCGAGAGCGTCTGGCAGACCTCGGAGCTCTTCCGCGAGCTGCGTGAGCCCCAGTCGGCCGGGGCCTGCGCGTCCTGCAACTTCTACGACAGCTGCCGCGGCGGCTGCATGGCGGCCAAGTTCTTCACCGGCCTGCCCATGGACGGGCCGGACCCGGAGTGCGTCCAGGGGTACGGCGAGGGACTGCTCGCGGCCGAGCGCAGCATCCCCTCGCCGTCACAGGACCACTCCCGGGTCAAAGGGCTGGCGGCGCGCAAGCAGCCCACCGGTCCGGTCCCGCTGACCCTCGTCACCACCCCGCCGCGCAGGCCCACCAGCCTGTGCGACGAGTCCCCCGTCTGAGTCGGCCGGCCGACCCGCCACCGCTCACGTCCTCCCCCCGAAGGAGCCCTCTCCCGTGTCACGCCTGTCGAAGATCGCCGAGGCCAACCCCTGGCGCCGCAACCCCTGGTTCGAATCGGTCGCCGAGGCCCAGCGCCGCGCCAAGAAGAAACTGCCCCGGAGTGTCTACATGGCGCTGGTGGCCGGCAGTGAGCAGGGCGTGACGATCGACGACAACACGGCCGCGTTCGCCGAGCTGGGTCCCAAGCCGCACGTGATCGGGGCCAAGGCCGAGCGGGACATGGCCACCACTGTGATGGGGCAGCCGATCAGCCTCCCGGTGATGATCTCGCCGACCGGGGTCCAGGCCGTGACCCCGGACGGTGAGGTCGACGTGGCCCGCGCGGCCGCCGCGCGCGGCACCGCGATGGGACTGAGCTCCTTCGCCTCCAAGCCGATCGAGGAGGTCATCGCCGCGAACCCGCAAACCTTCTTCCAGGTGTACTGGCTCGGCGGCAAGGAGAAGGTCCTCGAGCGCCTCGAGCGGGCCAAGGCCGCCGGCGCCGCGGGCGTCATCCTCACCACCGACTGGTCGTTCTCCATGGGGCGCGACTGGGGCAGTCCGACCATCCCGGAGAAGCTCGACGCCAAGGCGATGCTCACCCTCGCCCCGGAGATCGCGGTGCGTCCGCGCTGGGCCGCCGAGTGGGCGCGTGACGTGGTGACCAACAAGCGTTTCCCCGACCTGACCACGCCGAACCTCGTGCACCAGGGCGAGATGGGTCCGACCTTCTTCGGCGCCTACGGCGAGTGGATGGGTACCCCGCCGGCCACGTGGGAGGACATCGCGTGGGTCGTGGACAACTACGACGGGCCGGTCATGCTCAAGGGCATCACCCGCATCGACGACGCCCGGCGTGCGGTCGACGCCGGCGTCAGCGCGATCTCGGTCTCCAACCACGGCGGCAACAACCTCGACGGCACCCCGGCCTCGATCCGCTGCCTCGCGCCGATCGTCGACGCCGTCGACGGTCAGGTCGAGGTGTTGATGGACGGCGGGATCCGGCGCGGTTCGGACGTGGCCAAGGCGCTCGCCCTGGGCGCCCGCGCCGTGATGATCGGCCGCGCGTACCTGTGGGGCCTGGGCGCCAACGGCCAGGCCGGCGTGGAGAACGTCCTGGACGTCCTGCGCTCGGGCCTGGACTCCAGCCTGATCGGGTTGAGCAAGTCCTCGATCTCGGAGCTCACCAGGGATGACTACGTGATCCCCGACGGGTTCATGCGTCGCCTGGGAGAGTGACCCGGTGGGCGGTCCGCCGGGCCTCCCTGTTACGTCCGTAGAGGAAAAGGAACCACAGTCCATGGGAGACTTCGACGGCAAGGTCGTCTACATCACCGGCATCGCCCGCGGCCAGGGCCGCAAGCACGCCATCCGTTTCGCCCGGGAGGGTGCCAGTGTCATCGGACTGGACCTGTGCGCCTCGCCGTCCGAGCACGTCGGCTACAAGGCGGCCACCGAGGACGACCTCGCGCAGACGGTCGAGAAGGTCCGCGCGGAGGGCGGGGAGATCCTCGCCGAGATCGGCGACGTCCGCGACCTGGCGTTCCAGCAGGACCTGGTCGCCCGCGGGGTCGAGCAGTTCGGCGGCCGTCTGGACGTGGTGATCGCCAACGCCGGCATCTGCAACTGGGGCAAGGTCTGGGAGATCGACGAGCAGCAGTGGCAGGACACGATCGACATCAACCTCACGGGGTACTGGAAGACCCTCAAGGCCACCATCCCGCACATGCTCGCGGCGGACAACGGTGGATCGATCGTCCTGGTGAGCTCCGTCGCCGGACTCAAGGCCATGCCGGTCCAGTCGCCCTACTCGGCCTCCAAGTACGGCGTGGTGGGCCTCGCGCAGACCGCGGCCAAGGAGCTCGGTGAGCACCGGATCCGCGTCAACACGATCCACCCCTACGGCGTGCTGACCCCCATGGGTGCCGACGACCCGGCGGCCCACGACGTGTTCACCAACATGCCCCAGTTCCTCCCGCACTTCACGCCGATCCTGGGGATGGGCATGGCCACCACGGACGACATCTCCGACTCGGTGCTGTTCCTGGCCTCGGACGCCTCCCGCACCATCACCGCGTCGACGTTCACCGTCGACATGGGCGCGATCAAGGTCTGACCATCGAGCCCGTCCTGGCGGTGCTGCCGCTCGGCGCCACCGAGCAACACGGCGCGCACCTGCCCACCCAGACGGACACGCTGCTGGCCACGGCCACCGCGGACACCCTCGCGGCCGCCGGCGTCCTGGTACTCCCCGCTCTCGCGTACGGCGCGAGCGGGGAGCACCAGTCGTTTCCCGGCACGGTCTCCACGGGCACCGACGCGCTGGCGCAGACGCTGATCGAACTCGGCAGGTCGGTGTCCACCTGGGCCGCCCGGTTCGTGGTGGTCAACGGCCACGGCGGCAACCTCGATGCCCTGCGGCGGGCGGTCCCGCTGCTGCGCCACGAGGGCCGCGACGCCGCGTGGCTGCCGTGCCGGACGTCCGTGGACCCGGCCGACACCCACGCCGGCCACGCCGAGACCTCGCTC
>NZ_JAALDZ010000300.1:0-2935 GCF_014145125.1 Dietzia sp. CQ4
GGACCGGCGGGCCGTAGGGGGCACCGGGGCCGGAGCCCGGTTCCTGCGACGCCTCGGCGGTGCGGCCGGTGCCGGTCCGCGTCGACCGTGGTCGCACGGCCGACACCTCGGACCACCCGGTGGGTGGCACGGGGGTGCGGCGGTGCAGGCCGTACCACCCGGCGAGCATGGCGACGCCCATGAGGAACCCCGCCCCCACCACGAGGCTCTCCCCGGAACCGCCGAAGGTGGGTGCGCTGAGCAGGACGACGACGACGAGGACCGCGGCCGTGATCCTGGAACCGGATGCCCGGCCCTTCCCGATCAGCGCCTCCCCCTTGGAGACCTCGTCTCCGGCGGAGCGCAGGAGCAGCCACAACAGTGCGTACAGGAACACCCCGGCCCCGCCCCAGAGAGCGGCGATGACGAAGGCGATGCGGAAGAGGACGGGGTCCACCCCGTAGCGGCGGCCGAAGCCGCCACAGACTCCGGCGATCTTGGCGTCGTCCGGGGTCCGGACGGGTCGGGTCCGCCACAGGGAGCGGAGCTCTGATGGGACGTCGTGGGTGCTGGTGCTGGACATGACTCCATCGTGGTGGGCGGGTCGTGGTTCCACATCGGGGGCCGACCCTGATATTCGACCCTGAGAGCACCCGGCAGGGATGATGACGGCATGGTCGACACCGTCGTGGGATTCCTGAGCTCGGACGACCCCCTGCGGCTCTTCGGTGTGACGATGGTCGGCGTCAGCGGACGCACCTCCGGGGCAGGGTCTTCGCGGTCGGTGACCGGATCGCCGTCGGGGAGGTGCGTGGCGACGTGATGTCGCTGGGCTTCCTGCGGACGACGGTGATGGAGATGGGGGCCCCGTCGTCCATGACCGGATCGGAGACCGGGAACTGGGTACCGAGCCGCCAGTTCACCGGGCGGGTGGTGACCGTGTCCAACGGCGTGATCTTCGACGAGGCCGTCTTCAACTACTCCCGCGGTTTCCCGTTCCTCTGGGAGGAGATCTCGGTCAACCTCCCCTTCGACGTTGATCTGCGCGTCGTGGACGAGTTGTTCTCCGCGTGCGCCGATCGGCACACGCGCCAACTCAGCGACGAGGCGATGGCGAGTGTGCAGCGGATGAGCCGCGTCTACGCGGTCGACGTCCGCGAGTTCGGACCGCAGGTCTTCGTCTCCCTCCAGGAGGACTGGATCCTCGTGACCGTCCGCTTCGTCGTCGGCAGTCACGGGGCGCGGGCGGTCAGGGACGCGATCTCACGTGACCTGGTGGCCGGGCTGAAGGAACTCGGGATCACTCCGGCGAGCGTGGCCTACGACATCCGTGCGGTGGGCGGGCCCCCTCCCGGGACGGACGAACCGGGGGAGATCCCCGATACCTCTCGGGGTCGCGATCTGTGACCATGGCGGTATGAGTGAGAACGCGACCGATCAGGTATCGGCCCCCGCGCCGCGACCGCCGGTCGCTCCACGGCCGCCCGCAACCGTGCAGCCGGCCGGGTTCCGGTGGTACCCGCCGCTGACCAGGATCTCCGACGGGTCCGTCGTCGCCGGCGTGTGCGCGGGGCTCGCGGCCCATCTGGGGGTGCGGGTCACCCATGTGCGCCTGGCGATGGTGCTGCTCGCCACCCTGTCCGGCGCGGGTGTGCTGTTCTATTCCGCCCTGTGGGCTCTGACCCCGTCGGCGCGGGCGCCGGAGGGGGTCGCCTCCGCGGACACACGGGAGCGTCGCCGCGGCATGGCCCTCGCGGTCGTGGCCCTGGTGGGGTCGGTGCTGTCGTTCATGGTGACCACCGCGACGGGGCTGCACGTGATCGTGCCCGTCCTCATCGTGGCCCTGGGGGCCGGGCTGGTCTGGCAGCAGTACGACGGCGGGGGGCGCGTGGCTCCCCGGTCCGTCTTCGACTGGGCCAGGGTCACCACCGGTGCCACCCTCGTCGTCGTCGGACTCGCCGTCGTCGTGCTGGGGCAGGTCGAGTTCGCCGCCCTGCGGTCGTCCTTCCTGGCGGTGCTGGCGACCCTCGTCGGAGTGGTGCTGCTCAGCGTCCCCGTGGGGTTGCGGTTGTGGAGGTCCCTCGAGGAGGAGCGTGCGGCCCGCATCCGTGAGGCCGAGCGCAGCGACATCGCCTCCCACCTCCACGACTCCGTGCTCCAGACGCTCGCGTTGATCCAGAAGCGGTCCGACGACCCCGCCCAGGTCTCGCGGCTGGCCCGTCGGCAGGAGCGCGAACTGCGGCAGTGGCTCTTCGGGGCCGGGTCCCGCATGTCCTCGGGCGCGGCCACCGTCGCCGGGGCCGTCGAGGTGATCGTCGGGGACATCGAGGACGCCTACGGTCTGCGCGTGGACCAGGTGGTGGTGGGCGGGGACGGCCCGGCGGGCGACGCCGAGGAGGCGGTGCTGGGCGCCGTCCGCGAGGCCTTGGTCAACGTGGCCAAGCACGCCGGCGTCGACACCGCCGACGTGTTCGTGGAGAACGACGGTCAGGTGCTCAGCGCCTTCGTCCGGGACCGCGGCTGTGGCTTCGACCCCGACGACGTGGGCGATGATCGCCACGGGTTGTCCCAGTCCATCCGGCACCGTGTGGAGAGCCGGGGCGGCAGCGTGACGGTGCGCAGTACGCTCGGTCGCGGAACCGAGATCGGGATCGAGATGCCGCTGGAGGGCGAATGACGGACGAGCCGGTGGGTGGCGTCAGGGTGTGCCGGGTGTTCCTCGTCGACGACCACGCGGTGTTCCGCAGCGGTGTCCGGGCCGAACTCGCCGGCCAGACCGGCATCGAGGTGGTGGGCGAGGCGGGGTCGGTGGCCGAGGCCGTCGCCGGCATCGGTCGGGTCCGGCCCGACGTGGTGCTGCTCGACGTGCACATGCCCGACGGTGGCGGGGTGGCCGTCCTGCGCTCGGTGCTGGGGGCCGACCCGAGCGGCGCCCCCGCCACCTCCGGCGCCCCCG
>NZ_JAALDZ010000301.1:0-3589 GCF_014145125.1 Dietzia sp. CQ4
CCTGGCGGCCCGCCTGGGGTCCGCGGGGGCGGCCCTCGTCGTCGTCACCAGTCGCGAGGACCCCCGCGCGGCGGTGACGGAGGTGCTCGACGCGTGCGGCGCTCGGACGGTCCTGCGCCCGCTCCACGAGCGCGGTTCCGAGAGTGGCGAGATCGTGCTCCGGATGGTCGCGGAACTGGCCGCCGGGCGCGGGGTCGGGGCGCCGACCGTGACGGTCCGGTTCGTGGACGCCGTCTGCGCACTGGACCTGCCCAACGGGCTGGTGTCACTGCGGTCAGTCCTGGGCGACTGCCTCACCCACACCGCCAGGAGAGGGTCGGGAACCCTCGACGTGGACTCACTGCCCTCCCGGGCCCGTGCCGTCCGGCCTCCACGCGCCGGCGAGCTGGCACGGGGCGAGTACGACGCGATCGTGGCCGCGTTGGCGGACTGCGACGGCGTCCGGTCCCGCGCCGCCAAGCGGCTGGGCATCAGCCGGACGACCCTCTACGCCCGGATGCGGGAATTCGGCCTGTCCTAGAAGGTGTCCAGAAACTGAACACTCCGGGTCCCGTCCACGACCCCATGATGGGTTGTGACCGGCCTCACACCTGAGCCGGTCGGGATTCTTGGAGGACACAATGACCGGCACACTCTCCCGGGACACCGGCGGCACCACCCAGGTCGACGAGCGACTCGGCGCCGAGGCCCGCGACTTCCTCGGCCGCCCGCACCAGCTCTTCATCGACGGGCAGTGGGTCGACGCGGCGGACGGCCGCACCTTCGGCACCTATGACCCCGCCACCGGCGCCGAGATCACGCAGGTCGCGCACGGCGGACCCGAGGACGTCGACCGGGCCGTCGCCGCCGCGCGCCGCGCCTTCGACGACGGCGCGTGGGCGACCATGAAGCCCAACCAGCGCGAGCAGATCCTGTGGCGCATCGGCGACCTGCTGGACGCCAAGGCCGAGCTGTTCGGGCAGATCGAGGCCCTGGACAACGGCAAGTCCGTCGCGATCGCCACCGCCGTGGACGTGGCGTGGGCGGCCGACGTGTTCCGCTACTACGCCGGCTGGTCCACCAAGATCGAGGGCTCCACGGTCAACGTGTCGATGCCGTTCGCCGGCGACAAGCAGTTCCACGCCTACACCCAGCGCGTCCCCGTGGGCGTGTGCGGCCAGATCATCCCCTGGAACTTCCCGCTGCTCATGGCGGCGTGGAAGCTCGCCCCCGCCCTGGCCACCGGCAACACCCTGGTCCTCAAGCCGGCCGAGCAGACTCCGCTGACCGCGCTGCTGCTGGGCGAGGTCATCGCCGAGGCCGGCGTGCCCGCCGGCGTGGTCAACATCGTCACCGGCTTCGGCGACGCCGGCGCCGCGATCTCCGCCCACGACGACGTGGACAAGGTGGCCTTCACCGGCTCCACCGAGGTGGGCAAGCTGATCGTCGACGCCGCCAAGGGCAACCTCAAGAAGGTCTCCCTCGAGCTGGGCGGCAAGAGCGCCAACATCGTCTTTGCCGACTGCGACTTCGACGCCGCCGTCGCCGGATCCGTGGCCGCGTGGATGTTCAACCACGGCCAGGCCTGCACCGCCGGCACCCGCCTGTACGTCGAGGACTCCATCTACGAGAAGTTCACGCAGGCCGTCGCCGACGCCGCCGCCCAGGCCACCATCGGACACGGCCTGGACCCCGCCACCGAGCTCGGCCCGCTGGTCGACCAGGACCAGTTCGACAAGGTCTCCTACTACCTCCGCGCCGGCATCGAGGACGGCGGGCGGGCCCTCACCGGCGGCGGCCGACACGGCGACACCGGCTACTTCATCCAGCCGACCGTGTTCGTGGACGTCGAGCCCGACCACCGGGTGGTGACGGACGAGATCTTCGGCCCCGTCGTCTCGGCCCTGCGGTTCACCGACGTCGACGACGCGGTCCGGCAGGCCAACGACTCGATCTACGGCCTGGCCGCCGGGGTGTGGACGAAGGACATCTCCAAGGCCCACAAGGTCGCCAGCCGCCTCCACGCGGGCTCGGTCTGGGTCAACCAGTACAACGGCTTCGACACCGCCATGCCGTTCGGCGGGTTCAAGCAGTCCGGCTGGGGCCGCGAGCTGGGCCAGGGTGCACTGGACCTCTACACGCAGACCAGGTCGGTCAACATCCAGCTCTGACCTGGTCCGGGTCGGGCTCCCTCCGACCCCCGGGACCGGGACCCGGCGTCCCCGTGACTCGTCCGGGGACGCCGGCGACTCCCCTTCTCTGCGACCTCTCCCGACGTCCCACACCCCTTGCCCACCCGCCCCTTTACCCCTCTCCACTTCCGATCACCCGCTCCCCCGAAAGGAACACCGCCGTGAAGACCAAGGCAGCAGTACTGTTCGACCTCCACCAGCCGTTCGAGATCATCGAGCTCGACCTGGACGATCCCGGCCCCGGAGAGGTCCTCATCAAGTACACGGCCGCAGGCCTGTGCCACTCCGACCTGCACCTGTCCGACGGCTCGCTCCCGCCGCGCTTCCCGATCGTCGGCGGGCACGAGGGCGCCGGCGTCATCGAGGCGGTGGGCGTGGGCGTCACCAAGGTCAAGCCGGGCGACCACGTGGTGTGCTCCTTCATCCCCAACTGCGGCACCTGCCGGTACTGCTCGACCGGGCGACAGAACCTCTGTGACATGGGTGCCACGATCCTCGAGGGGCACATGCCCGACGGCACCTTCCGCTTCCGCTCGGGCGGCAAGGAGTTCGGTGCCATGTGCATGCTCGGCACCTTCTCCGAGCGCTCGGTGATCTCCCAGCACTCGGTGGTCAAGGTCGACGACTGGCTGCCGCTCGACAAGGCCGTCCTGGTGGGCTGCGGCGTGCCCTCCGGCTGGGGCACCGCCACCTATGCGGGCAACGTGCGCCAGGGCGACACCGTGGTGATCTACGGCATCGGCGGGCTCGGCATCAACGCCGTCCAGGGCGCCGTCCACTCGGGGGCCCGCCACGTCGTGGTGGTGGACCCCGTCCAGTTCAAGCGCGACGAGGCTCTCAAGTTCGGCGCCACCCACGCGTTCGCCGACGCCGCCGAGGCCCACGCCGAGGTGGAGAAGCTCACCTGGGGCCAGATGGCGGACCAGGCGCTCATCCTGGTGGGCACCGTCGACGAGCAGGTCGTCTCGAGCGCCTTCGACGTGATCGGCAAGGGTGGCACCGTGGTGATCACCGGCCTGGGCAACATGACCGACAAGACCGTCCAGGTCAGCGGCACCGTGATGGCGCTGTTCGGCAAGACCATCACGGGCACCCTGTTCGGTTCGGCCAACCCGCAGTACGACATCGTCAAGCTGCTGCGCCTGTACGACGAGGGCAAGCTCAAGCTGGACGAGCTCATCACCACCACCTACTCGCTCGAGCAGGTCAACGAGGGCTACCGGGATCTGCAGGACGGCAAGATCATGCGCGGAGTGATCATCCACGACGCCTGACCCGTCGCCGCCCGACCGGCGCGGCCGACGACTGCGCGCGCCGCCCCGATCCCGGGGTGGCGCGCGCAGTCGTTGGCCAAGGAATGGCGGGCAGGCGCTCCCGCGGATGGCGTCTCGCGCGAGCGCGTGCCCGGTCAGCGCACA
>NZ_JAALDZ010000302.1:0-4085 GCF_014145125.1 Dietzia sp. CQ4
GGCGTCTGCTCGCCGGCCTGGGTGCGGCCGCCTCCGACGGCCTCCGCGCCGTGGTGGCCCTGCGCGTCGACGAGCTGATCGGCTTCCAGAACGAGGCCTACGCGGCCGACTACGTCCGCCGGGTCGAGGACCTTCGCGCGGCCGAGGCCCGGCGGCGGGGGCCGGACGGCGGTCACCCGGAGCGGCTCACCCTCGCCGTGGCCAGGAACCTGCACAAGCTCATGGCCTACAAGGACGAGTACGAGGTCGCCCGGCTGGCCGTCGACCCCGAGTTCGCGGCGCAGGTCACCGAGGAGTGGGGCGAGGGCGCCGTCCCCAGACTCAAGCTGCATCCGCCGGCACTGCGGGCGATGGGGATGAAGCGCAAGATCTCGATCGGCCCCGGGGCCATGCCGGCGATCAGGGCACTGGCGGGGATGAAGCGCCTGCGCGGGACACCACTCGACGTGTTCGGGTACGCCCACGTCCGCAGGGTCGAACGCCAACTCCTGGCCGAGTACCGCGAGCTGGTCGACCGACTCACCGCCGACCTGCGGCGCCGGAACCCGGGCCCGGGCGGGGAGGACTCAGCCTGGGTGGATGCCGCGCTCGCGCTGGCCGAACTACCGGACCTGGTGCGCGGCTACGAGGACGTCAAGCTCGGGAACGTGGCCCGCTACCGGGAGGAGCGCACCCGGCTGCTCGGCGCGCTCACGACCGCAGAGCCGCCGATGCCATCGCGGTGAGGACACGCCGCAGTTCGGCCTCGGCCATCGACGGCAGCCGCGGGCTGGAGTTGAGCAGTCCGAACACCGCGTGGACGTGGGCCCGCGCGTCCACGGCGGGCAGCTCAGGGCGCAGTCGGACGAGCGCGTCGACCCACATCTCGGCGTACTCGCGCTGCAGACTGCGCACCTCGTGCCGGGGGCCGGCCGGGAGGGCGCCGAGGTCGCGGAACTGGACGCTGATGAGATCCGGTTCGGTCGCCACGAAGTCCACGTGGACCCCCAGCAGCGCGTCCAGCACCTCGGCCGGGTCCCCGCCCCGCTCCACCGCGGCGCGGCCACCGTCGCGGAGCCGACGCGAGATGTCGAGCAGCATCTCGGCGAGCACGTCCTCCTTGGAGGAGAAGTATCGGTACATGCCCGGACCCGAGATGCCGACCTCGGCACCGATGTCGTCCAGGCGCACCGCGTGGAAGCCCCGCCGTGCCATGAGCCGGGCCGCCGCGACGAGGATCTCGTCGCGGCGCCGGGCCTTGGCCTGGGCTCGTGGGGTCAGCGCCACGGCCTCCTGCTGATCCATCTGCGACCTCGGTACCGTCGAACTCAGTGGAAGAAGTGCCGGGCGCCGGTGAAGTACATCGTGATCCCGGCCTTCTCCGCGGCCTCGATCACCTCTGCGTCCCGGACGGACCCGCCCGGCTGCACCACCGCGCGCACCCCGGCCTCGGCGAGCACCTCGAGCCCGTCGGCGAACGGGAAGAACGCGTCCGACGCCGCCACGGCCCCGGTCACCCGCTCCCCCGCGCGCTGCACCGCGAGCCGGGCCGAGTCGACACGGTTGACCTGGCCCATGCCCACTCCGACGGTGGCGCCGGACTGGACCAGCAGGATGGCGTTGGACTTGACCGCCCGGCAGGCGCGCCACGCGAACAGCAGGTCGCGCAGGGTCGCCTCGTCGGCGTCGTCGCCGCACGCCTTGGTCCACCCCGCGGTCACGTCGCCGTCGGCGTCCAACGAATCGCGCTGCTGCACCAGCACGCCCCCGGAGATCTGCTTGCGCTCGAGCTCCCCCTGCGCCGGCGGGTTCGCCTCGAGGATCCGGATGTTCTTCTTCCGCTGCAGGATCTCCACGGCACCGTCCGCGTAGGAGGGCGCGATGATCACCTCGGTGAAGATCTCGGCCACCTGCTCGGCCATCTCCAGGGTCACCTCGCGGTTGGCGGCGATCACCCCGCCGAACGCGCTGACGGGGTCGCACTCGTGGGCGGCGCGGTGGGCCGCGGCGATGTCGGCGTCGATCGCGATGCCGCACGGGTTCGCGTGCTTGATGATCGCCACGCACGGCTCGGCGTGGTCGAAGGCGGACCGCCAGGCGGCGTCGCCGTCGACGTAGTTGTTGTAGCTCATCTCCTTGCCGTGCAGCTGCTCGGCCTGAGCGAGTCCGGGGGCCGCGGCGGAGTCCGTGTAGAGGGCGGCGCCCTGGTGCGGGTTCTCTCCGTAGCGCAGGGTGGCGGCCAGGTCGAGACTCTGCCCCTGCCACACCGGGAAGCTCTCGTCCCCGTCCCCCGCGGGGGTCGCGGTCTGCTCCGTCATCCAGGTGGCCACCGCGACGTCGTAGGCACCGGTGTGGCGGAAGGCGGCGGCGGCGAGCCGACGGCGCTCCTCCAGCGGGAATCCGCCCGCGGCCACCGCGTCCAGGGCCTCGCCGTACCCGGCCGGGTCCACCAGCACCGCGACCGACGGGTGGTTCTTGGCCGCCGCCCGGACCATGGACGGACCACCGATGTCGATCTGCTCCACGCACGCGTCGAAGTCCGCGCCGGAGGCGACGGTGTCGGTGAAGGGATAGAGATTGACGACGACGAGCTCGAACGGACGCACACCGAGTTCCGCGACCTGCTCGAGGTGTTCCGGCTTGCGCGTGTCGGCCAGGATGCCCGCGTGGACCCGCGGGTGCAGGGTCTTCACCCGGCCCTCCAGGCATTCGGGGAACCCGGTCAGGTCCTCGACGGGCGTCACCGCGACCCCCGCGGCCGCGATGCGCTGGGCGGTGGAACCGGTCGACACGATCTCGACGTCGGCGGCCGCCAGCCCCTGCGCGAGATCCTCGAGTCCGGTCTTGTCGTAGACGCTGATGAGCGCACGGCGGACGGGCCTGCGGGAGTCGGTCACGATAGGTGCACCTTTCGACCTTCGGTGTGGAGTCGGCCACGGGCGGCGGCCGCGAGGATGTCGACGAGCAGCTCGCGCTCGACGACCTTGATTCGTTCGTGGAGGGACGACTCGGTGTCGTCGGGGAGGACGTCGACCGCGCACTGGGCGATCACCGGGCCCGTGTCCACCCCGGCGTCGACCAGGTGGACGGTGCATCCCGTGACCCTCACCCCGTAGGCGAGCGCGTCCCGCACCGCGTGGGCGCCGGGGAAGGACGGCAGCAGGGCCGGATGGGTGTTGACCACGCGCCCGGCGAACTCACCGAGGAACGCCTCGCCGAGGATGCGCATGAAGCCCGCGGAGACGACCCAGTCCGGCGAGAACCCGCGCACCGCGTCCGTCAGCGCACGGTCCCAGGACGGGCGGTCGGGGTGATCGGCCGGACGGACGATCGCGGTGGGCAGTCCGGCGGCCCGGGCGCGGGTCACGGCCTCGCACTGGCGATCGGAGACGAGGCCGACAACCCGGTAGGGGCAGTCGGCCCCGTCGGACGAGTCCAGGACGCTCTGCGCGAGCGAGCCGGCACCGGAGGCCAGGAGTACGACCTGGCAGGGTGCTCCGGACTCGGCACTGACCACGTCCTACGCTCCTGCCCGTCGATCCACCTGCCCGCAGGATTCCCGGGCACGGGTCGCAGTCTAGTCGGAGGCCTTCGGGCGCTCGTCAGGGCTCTCCCCGGCCGTCTCGGCTTCGACTGACGCCGCGCCGTCCACCGCCGCGCCGTCCACCGCCGCGTCGTGCCCGTCCCCCTCTGTCGCTCCCCCGGAGTCCGGCGCCGTCCCGCTCGCGGAGTCGGGGGACTCGGGACGGGGGGCCGGCACCTCGTCGTCGTCGGACTCGTGGTCGGGCTCGCCGTCGTTCTCATCGCCGGCGGTCTCATCGCCGTCGGATACAACGCCGCCGGAACCGCCCTCACCGGGGAGGTCCTCATCCCCGGGCAGGTCTTCGGGCCCGACCCGGGACGGCTCCGGTTCTGGTTCCGGTTCCGGTTCGCTCTCGAATTCGGCCCCGCCCTCGGCGTCGAACTCGGCCTCCGACTCGGCCTCGCCCCCGGGCGGTGTCCGCGCCCCGACCTCGGGGTCCGCCCCGACCTCCGGTTCCGTCTCCGCCTCGTCCCCGGGCACCGTCCCGGCGCGGCGGCGCCGACGCTCGAGCTCGCTCTCCGCG
>NZ_JAALDZ010000303.1:0-6275 GCF_014145125.1 Dietzia sp. CQ4
GCGCGGCGGACCGACACGGGCCCCGCGCCCACCACCAGCACCTCGCGCGCGGACAGCCCCACCGTCAGGGGTAGGCCGTCCAACGCGGGTGCCGCCGGCCGCTCGGCCGCGGGGGCGGCGTCAGCGAACGCGATCGTCACAGGTGGATGCCGCACTCGGTCTTGGAGGAACCGGCCCAGCGACCTGAGCGCGGATCCGCTCCGGCTTCGACGCGGTGGGTGCACGGCTCACAGCCTATCGACGGGAAGCCGTCGTCGAGCAGGGGATTGAGGAGGCACCCGTGCTCCTCCGCGTAGGCGTGGACGCGATCCAGGGTCCACGCCACGAGCGGGTTGATCTTGATCATCGAGTGCTTGGCGTCCCACTCCACGATCGCCGCTCCGGCGCGGTGGTCGGTGTCCACCCGGCGCAGACCGGTGATCCACGCCTCGTATCCGGACAGCGCCGCGTCGAGCGGCTCCACCTTGCGCAGGCGGCAGCACAGCTCGGGGTTCGTCTCGAACGGGCGCGGGCCGAGCGCGGCCTCGTGCTCCTCGCGGCTCGCGGGGCTGCGCACGTCCACGACATTCAGTCCCGGTGTGGACGCGAGGGCGTCGCGGACGCCGATGGTCTCCGAGAAGTGGTACCCCGTGTCGAGGAAGAGCACGTCCACTCCCGGGGCGTACTGCGCGGTCATCTCCGGTACCACGGTGTTGGCCATCGAGCAGGCCACGGCGAGGGCGTCGCCGAAGGTCTCGCCCGCCCAGGCCAGGACCTCGGCGGGGTCGACCTCGCCGTGGTGGCCGTAGAGCCCGCGGTCGTCGAATCGACGCGCCGCGTCCTCGGCGATGGCCTTGAGTTCCTCGGTCGTCCGACGCCGGCCGGGGCCGGGGGTCAGGACGGTGCTGCGGGGCAGCAGATCGAGTGCGACTGCGGTCATACCAGGACCTCCTCCTCCACACGGTGGGCCCACTCGGCGAACGTCTCGCCGTCGGCACCGGTCTCCATGTACTTGCGGATCACGCGCTCCACGTAGTCGGGCAGGTCCGCGGACGGCACGCGGAGTCCGCGGACCGTGCGGCCGAGCCCACCCGACTCCTGGTCCTGGGAGGCCAGGCCGCCACCGAGGTGGACCTGGAAGCCCGGGGTGTCGCCGTCGAGCAGCTGGCCCTTGAGGCCGATGTCGGCGGTCTGGATGCGCGCACAGCTGTTGGGGCAGCCGTTGAGGTGGATCGACAACGGCGTGCGCAGGGGCGCGTCGTCGGCGAACCGGTTCTCGAGCTCGCCGATCAGCGCGGTGGCGGTGTCCTTGGTGTCGACAAAGGCGAGCTTGCAGAACTCGATGCCGGTGCACGCCATGGTGGAGCGGCGGAACGAGCTCGGGCGGGCGTGCAGCCCGATGGCGGCCAGTCCCTCGACCAACTCCTCGGCCTTCTCCGGCTCGACGTCCAGGACGAGCAGCTTCTGGTGCGGGGTGAAGCGGACCCGGTGGGAGCCCGCGGCCTCGGCGAGGTCGGCGACCTGCGAGAGCTTCTCTCCGCCCACGCGGCCGACGGTGGGGGCGGCTCCGACGTAGAAGCGGCCGTCCTTCTGCTCGTAGACGCCCACGTGGTCGCCCGAACCCACGCCACGCTCGGGAGCGGGTCCGTCCGGGAGCTCGCGGCCCAGGTACTCGTCCTGGAGGACCTGGCGGAACTTCTCGGCACCCCAGTCCTTGATGAGGAACTTGAGCCGGGCGCGGGTGCGCATGCGCCGGTAGCCGTAGTCGCGGAAGATCCCCACCACGCCGGCCCACACCTCGGCCGCCTCCTCCTGGCGGACGAACACGCCGATGCGGGTGGCGAGCTGCGGGTTGGTGGACAGCCCGCCGCCCACCCAGAGGTCGTAGCCCGGGCCGAGCTCCGGATGCCGGACGCCCACCAGCGAGATGTCGTTGATCTCGTGGACCACGTCGAGGCTCGGGTGCCCGGTGATGGCGGACTTGAACTTACGCGGCAGGTTGGAGAACTCGGGCGTGCCGATGTACTTGGCCTTGATCTCGGCGATCACCGGGGTCGGGTCCAGGATCTCGGACTCGGCCACGCCGGCGACCGGGCTGCCGAGGATCACGCGCGGGCAGTCACCGCAGGCCTCGACCGTGTCGATCCCGACGTCCTCGAGCCGCTGCCAGACCTCGGGCACGTCCTCGATGGCGATCCAGTGGTACTGGATGTTCTGCCGGTCGGAGATGTCCGCGGTGCCGCGGGCGAAGTCGGTCGAGATGCCCGCCAGTACCCGCAACTGGTCGGTGGTCACCGCGCCGCCGTCGGTCCGGACCCGCATCATGAAGTACTCGTCCTGCAGCTCGTCGGCCTCGAGCTTGGAGGTCCGCGAGCCGTCCAGCCCCTGCTTGCGCTGGGTGTACAGGCCCCACCAGCGCATCCGACCCGAGAGGTCGTCGGACGGGATGGAGGCGAACCCCTCCTTGGAGTAGGTGTCGAGGATCCTCTGGCGCACATTGAGCGCGTCGTCGGTGAGCTTGAACTCCTCGTTGTGGTTGAGCGTGAGCTTGCCGTCGATCTTCCACTGGCCCTGCGGCTTGGGGGCGCGGGCGGGACGAGCGGGGCGGGCGGCGGCGTCTGTACCGGTCATGTCCGCGAGGGTAGCCGTCGACAGACCGGTCTGTCTAATGTCGCACGGCGGGCTCCGCACCCGCACTCGCCCCACCCGCCGGCGGCGCAGGCCCCACCCACGCGATCAGCCGCCCCCCGCAGAGGGAGGCGGCCGGTAACCAGATCGCCGTACGGTCGGTCAGACCGGCGGCATGATGGTCGACCCCAGATCCTCGGCGACACCGAACACGGTCCACCAGAAGACCTCCACGATGTGGACCGGGAGGAACGTCAGGGTGTCGACGAGCGTCGACCCCGTGTCGGTGGCCAGACTGCCCGCCGCACCGACGGTCGACCCGGCGAACTCGAAGAGACTGCCCCACATGATGAACTCCTTCCAGAGCGGCCCTGGTCAGCCCACCCCTTGGACTACATCTTGGTCGCCCTACCCTGACTATAGGACGATCTTCATTAAGTAGGAACCCCCCAGCGAGGCACTTACGAATATCCTGAGAAGCTTTACTCGAGAGGCAAGTTTGTGGAAACGCCCGTGGATCGTCAGTACCGTGAGTGACGTACCCCACCAACCAGTGGGGGACCACCTCTCGAAAGGACACCACATGTTCTCTGACTTCTGGTTCTCCCTCGCCAGCGGCTCCGCCGACCTCGTCCCGAACGTCGGCTCCGCCGCCGTCGACGGCCTGCTCGGCCTGCCGTCCTACATCCTCTACACCCTCGGTGGCGGCGCGGAGCTCTTCGGCTCCTGATCCCCAGCGACGAGCGCCCCGGTGGTCCGCCACCGGGGCGTTCGCCATTTCGCGGGGTGTGATCGTGCAAGACGTGTCACAGTCCGCAGAACTCGAACCAGGTGTCGACCTCCCGCCGGGCCTGCTCCCTCCCCAGGACGTAGGCCTCGGCGAGCCGGTCGACCCTGCGCTCGTAACTCCGGATCAACACCCGCTCCGGACGGAACACCACCGCGTCGCCAGACTCCTCGAGGGCCTCGATCTCGTCGAGCGTCTCGTTGTAGAGCGCCCACCTGTGCAGGAGGGCCTCCCCCACCGCCGGGAACCGCCGGAAGTACGAGCGGTAGAACGGGGTCAGTCGCCGCGGCGGGATCTTCCGGTATCCACTCGGCTGGGTCAGCACCACCAGAAATCTCTCGTATCCGGCCTCCCGCGCCGCGGACAGCGGGATCCCGCCGTCATGGCCCAGGGCCCCGTCCACGTAGTACTCGCCGTCGATCAGCACCGGCGGCATCCACACCGGCATCGTCGAGGACGACCTGACCATCCGCATGAGCTCCGGCATGCTCGAGGCGTCCTCCTCGGTCCAGAAGACCGTGGCACCGTCCGAACACCGGAACGTCCCGATCCTCGCGGCGGTGCCGCTGCTGGAGAACGTGTCGAAGTCGTACGGCAACACCTGGTCCGGCAGACCGGTCTGCTCGTAGATGTACTCGGCGTTGAACAGACCCTTCCCGCGGGCGAAGCTGCGCCAGTCCCCGAAGTTGGGGTCCGCCGCGAGTTCGACGAAGCTCTTCCGCGCGCGGACGCCCTCGCGCGACAGATAGTTGGCCACGTGCGTGGCCCCAGCGGAGATCCCGGCGGCCATCCCCCCGTGGATGCCCGCATCGATGAGCGTCTCCACGACCCCCGCCGTATGGACCGCCCGCATTCCCCCGCCCTCGAACAGGACGGCGACATCCGGAGCGGTGGGCGATAAATCGGTCACGACTCCAGGGTAAGTCGCATCGTCACATCAGCGATGATCGACTACCGTCACCTGAGTGAGCGCCCTCGCCGACTTCATCGCATCCGTCAACGATGTCTACTGGTACGCGGTCATCGCGCTACTCGTCATCGCCGGCCTGTACTTCTCCTTCACCACCCTGATCGTCCAGATCCGGATGTTCCCGGAGATGTTCAGGACGATCGTCGAGAAGCCCTCGGACATCGAGCCGGACAAGAAGGGCATCTCCGCCTTCCGGGCCTTCACCGTCTCGGCCGCCTCCCGCGTGGGCACGGGCAACATCGCCGGTGTCGCGATCGCGATCACGGTCGGCGGGCCCGGCGCGGTGTTCTGGATGTGGATGCTGGCGATCATCGGCGGCGCCACCGCGTTCGTCGAGTCCACCCTCGCCCAGCTCTACAAGGTCCGGGGCAAGGACTCCTACATCGGTGGCCCCGCCTATTACATCCGCGACGGCCTCGGGTGGAAGCCGGTGGCGGTCGCCTTCGCGGTGATCATCACCGTCACCTACGGCTTCGTCTTCAACGCCGTCCAGGCCAACTCCATCTCGGCCTCGGTACGCAACCAGTTCGGCCTCGAGGGGCTCGGATCCGGCCTGGTCATCGGCGTCGTGCTGGCGCTGGTGGTCGGCGCGGTGATCTTCGGCGGCATCCGGCGACTGTCCGCGGTCACCGAGATCGTGGTCCCGCTCATGGCGATCGCCTACATCGTCGTCGCCCTCGTGGTGGTGGCGATCAACATCACCGAGGTCCCGGAGATGATCTCCCTGATCGTCGGCCACGCCCTGGGCTTCCGCGAGGTCGCGGGCGCCGCGATCGGCGCGGCGATCATGCAGGGCATGCGGCGTGGACTGTTCTCCAACGAGGCCGGCATGGGCTCGGTCCCCAACGCGGCGGCCACCGCCTCCGTCTCCCACCCCGTCAAGCAGGGCCTGGTGCAGGCGCTCGGCGTCTACTTCGACACCCTGGTCGTGTGCTCGGCCACCGCGTTCATCATCCTGCTCGCCAACCCGGAGTTCGGCGGCGACCGCGAGGGCATCACCCTCACCCAGGACTCACTGGCCTCCCAGGTCGGCGACTGGGGCGTGCCCTTCCTGATGGTGGTCATCTTCTTCCTCGCCTTCTCCTCGATCCTCGGTAACTCCTACTACGGCGAGGCCAACATCCGCTTCCTGCGCGAGAGCCCCGTGGCCCTGCGCGTCTTCCGCGTGCTGGTCATCCTGGCCGTGCTCGGTGGCTGCCTGGGCTCGGTCGACCTCATCTGGAACATGGCGGACCTGTTCATGGGAGTCATGGCCACCATCAACCTCATCGCGATCATCCCGCTCAGCGGTCTCGCGGTGGCCCTGCTGCAGCACTACCTGCGGCAGAAGGCCAAGGGCCACAACCCGGTATTCCACCGTGACGACCTGCCTCAGGCCCGGAACGTCACGTCCTGGGACGGTTCCGATCCCATGACGCTGCAGCACGTCGCCGACGAGGCGCGCGACGTCGAACCGAAGGGATGAGCCACCCGGCACCGGCCGCGCACTCCCCCGCGTACGAGCGCTTCGCCGCCCTGCCCAAGGCGCACCTGCACGTCCACCTCGAGGCCGCGATGCGGGCCGAGACCATGCGCGAGTGGTGTGCCGAGGACGGCGTGGAGGTCCCGCCGCTCGTCGAGTTCCCCGACTTCACCCGCTTCCTCGATGCCTACGGCCTGCTCATCTCGCTCCTGCGGACCCCGGAGCGGCTCGGGCGGTTGCTCGACGAGGTGGTGGCCGACGCCGCCGCCCAGGGCGTCGTGGCGCTGGAGTTCGCCTCCATCCCGGACAAGTCCGCCGCCTTCGACACGGCCGAGGACGCCCTGGCGTTCATCCTCCCCGCCGTCGCGGAGGCCGGCCGGCGCCACGGGGTGTGGACCGGCGCCATCGTGAGCATCGACCGCGGCGCCGGGCGCGCGCACGCGCTCGAG
>NZ_JAALDZ010000304.1:0-4206 GCF_014145125.1 Dietzia sp. CQ4
GCCCGCCTCCACATGGAGGCGGGCCGGCGGCCGTCGACGCGGATCAGGCGAGTGCAGCCAGCGCGGAGTCGTAGTCCGGCTCGGTGGTGATCTCGTCGACGAGCTGGGTGTAGACCACCGTGCCGTCGGCGTCGAGCACCACGACCGAGCGGGCGCACAGGCCGGCCAGGGGGCCGTCGGCCATCTTGACGCCGTAGGTCGAGGCGAAGTCGCTGCGGAAGGTGGAACCGGCGGAGGCGTTCTCGATGCCCTCGTCGGCGGAGAAGCGCTTGAGCGCGAACGGGAGGTCCGCCGAGACGTTGATGACCGCGGTGTTGTCCAGGTCCGTGGCCTTCTCGTTGAAGGTGCGGACCGACTGGGCGCAGACGCCAGTGTCGACGCTCGGGAAGATGTTGAGCACGACGCGCTTGCCGGCGAGCGACTCGGAGGTCACGGGCGCCAGGTCTGTGCCGACCAGGTCGAAGGCCGGAGCGGTGGTGCCGACGGCGGGGAGCTCGCCGGACGTGGAGACGGGGTTTCCCTTGAATGCGGTGGTTGCCATGCGTCCGTTCTACCGGACGGCGGGCGCGGGCGGCGCGGGCACCGCCTGGCCGGTCTGGTCCACCGCCCGCCACAGGTACCAGGAGGCGACCGACCGGTAGGGGGCCCAGCTCTCGGCACGGGTGAGCATCCGGGTGGCGGTGGGGAGTCCGTCGAGTCCCGTGACCCGCTCGAATCCGCGCCGGACGCCGACATCGGCCACGGGGAACACGTCGGGCCTGTCCAGCAGGAAGATCAGCAGCATCTCCACCGTCCACCGGCCCACCCCGCGGACGGTGGTCAGGGAGGCGACCACCTCCTCGTCGTCGAGTTCCTCCAGCTCCGCCAGGGTGGGGATCCGTCCGGTCCCCACCGCGTCGGCGAGGTCGCGGAGCGCGGCGATCTTGGGTCGGGAGACCCCGCAGGTACGGATCTCGTCGTCGGAGAGGGTGGTGAGGAGGCCGGGGTCGAGATGCCGGGGCCCGGCCGCCCGCTCCCTGAGGCGACCGGCGATCGTCGCGGCCGCCTTGACCGACAGTTGCTGGGACAGGATCGAGGAGGCCAGGCGGTCGAACAGGGTGTGCGGTCCGGCGTCCGGGGCGGGCGCGAGGGTGCACGGACCGACGCTCTCGATGTGGCGTCCGAGCTCGGGGTCCGCTCGGGAGAGGTATCGGACCGCGGCCGATTTGTCGTATCCTGCGGGCATACGAGCAGGGTACCGGGCGGTTTTCTGACCCATCCTGCCTCACGGGTAACAGCGGTACCGTGACCGACGATAACTATCGGATCACGAAATGAGTCACACAGTTTTCTCGGGGGAGGAACGCCATCGTGCGTAGGACACACATCCGTCTCGCAGCGGTCGCGGCCACGGCGGCGCTCGCGCTGGGGGCCGGTGCAGGGACCGCATCCGCGGGTTCGGCGGAGCTTCCGTCGGGCACCGCGCTCTACAACGGGCTGACCATGGTGGGCTGCCAGTATGTCGACCAGTCGATGCTGCAGATGTGCGGCGGCCTGGACGCGCTCACGAGCGACGACCCGGCGGTGCTCACGGTCAATCCGTTCACCACCGACATCGTGATCCTGGGCGCGGGCCTCTATCCCGACGGGGGGATCCGGCCGGTGCTGGAGGAGCGGCTGAGGACAGGCTTCCGGCTCGCGCGGGAGTACCCCACAGCCCGCATCATCGTGACCGGTGGAGTCCCGCAGAACGGCCGCACGGAGGCCCGCGCGATGGGCGACTGGCTCCGCGGCGCCGGGATCGCACCGTGGCGGATCACCGAGGAGGGCAACTCCAACTCGACGGTCCAGAACGCCCGGTTCACCGACCAGATCTTCCGCGAGCGCGGGACCACCGGCGCGGTCGTGGTCTCCACGGGCGACCACGTCCAGCGTGCGGTGCTCAACTTCCGCCAGGCGGTCGACGGCCGGATTCCGGTGACCGGAGTGGTGGCCCGGGGCTGACCCGGGGCTGACCCGGGCTGGCCCGGGTTCAGACGCGGGAGGGAACAAACCGCCAGGGCCCGGAGTTGTATGACGCGACAGCAATTACCGTCCCGTCAGAGGAGATGCCAGTGTCCGCCATCCGTCAGGTAGTCCCGCTCGGCGCGCAGTGGCCCGGTGTCGACCCGTTCCTGTTCGCGGTCCACCACCGCGACGAGTTCCCCGCGGCCGAGGGGGAGACCATGCGTCCCGCGGCCTCCCTGGAGGGCCGGTCCATCGGAGGCGACTTCTCCGGCAAGGACGGCTGGTCGATGTACCACGGCTCAGAGGTGCCCGGCTTCCCCCAGCACCCACACCGCGGCTTCGAGACCGTCACCGTGGTGCTCGACGGCGTGGTGGACCACTCCGACTCGTTGGGCGCCGCCGCCCGCTTCGGTCACGGTGACACACAGTGGCTCACCGCCGGTGCGGGGATCTCGCACTCGGAGATGTTCCCCCTGCTGGATCCCGACGCGACCAACACCATGGAGCTGTTCCAGATCTGGCTCAACCTGGCCCCCGAGGACAAGTCCGCCGAGCCGTACTTCGACATGTTCTGGTCCGAGGACACCCCGGTCGTCGTCCGCGGTGAGGAGGGGGCCGCCGCGCGCGTCCGGGTGATCGCCGGGGAGATCGACGGGATCCGGGCACTCGACCCGCCACCGCACTCCTGGGCCGCGCGCCCGGACAGCCACCTCGCCATCTGGATCGTCACCCTCGACCCCGGGGTCAGCACCGAGCTCCCGGCGTTCGACCCGTCCGCCTCCCGGGTCCTGTACAACTACGGCGGCGAGCTGACCGCCGACGGGCAGTGGCTCGGCTACGACGCCGCCGTGCTCGCCCCCGAGGCCGTCACCGTGAGCGCGGGCGCGGACGGCGCGGCGTTCCTCGTGCTGCAGGCCCGGCCGATCGGGGCGCCCGTGGTCCAACAGGGTCCGTTCGTCGGTAACACCCGCCAGGACATCGTCACCGCCATGGAGGAGTACCGTGCCGGCGTGTTCGGTACCTGGCACCTGGACCGGAACGACCCCGTCCACGCCCACGGCGAGACCCGCTTCGCGCGCTACCCGGACGGCAGCGAGAAGCGGCCGGTCGTCTCAGGCTGAGCCCGTCCGGGCGCGGCTCCGGCTGAGCCGCCCGGCCCGCCGCTCAGTCGGGCCAGCGGCCGGTGCGCAGCAGCTCCAGACTCTGTGCCCGGTCCAGCAGTGGCTGGCGCATCTGGTCCTGCAGGAACTCCAGGAGTGCCTCCGACAGCGGCGGGTTGTCGGACGAGATGGCACCGCGGGCCACCGCCACGTGCAGGTTCTCGGCGAAGCCGTCGATCGCGGTCTGTGCCACGCAGCTGTGCGTCGACACGCCGCACACGAGGAGGTGGCCCACGCCGAGCCGGTCCAGCTCCGCCCGCAGATCGGTCCGGAAGAACGCGCTGTCCCGGGTCTTGACCACCTCCACGTGGTCACCGGTGGCGAGCCCGTCGAGGAACCGGGCCTGCTCGGTGCCGGGGAACGCGAAGCCCTGGTCGTCCTCGAGCATGTTGAGGGTCCAGGTGGAGCGGTCCTCGGCGTGCTCGGTCCGCACCAGGACCACCGGACGGTCGGCCTCGTGGGCGGCGCGGATCAGCTCGTTGACCGAGCCGACCAGCTCGTCCCGCACCGCCGCCAGTTCGGGGAACTCGAAGTACGAGTTCTGCATGTCGATCACCACCAGCGCCGTCCGCCGGCCGGCCTGCTCGCCGGTCCTCCCGGCCGGCCGCCACCAGGTGTCGGCCACCTCGACCGGGGTGGTGCGCTTGTGCCGGTTGCGGTGCCACGCCTCCTCGATCAGCCGGGCCGCGTCCTCGGGCACCTCGCGACCCTCGAGGTAGTCGTCGATGTGGTCGTAGCTGATGCCCAGTTCCTCTTCATCGGTCTGGCCCTCGGCCTCGTCGAGGAGGTCGGCGGTGGGCACCTTGTCCCACAGCTGTCGCGGCGCCTGAAGGTGACGGAGCAGCTCCCGGACCTGGCGTTTGTCCAGCCCGGACAGCGGGAGGAGGTCGGCGGCACCGTCGCCGAACTTGGTGAAGAACCCGGTGACGTTCTCGGCGGCGTGGTCGGCGCCGATCACCAGCAGCCCGCGGTCCCCGGCCACGGCGTACTGCGCGACCATGCGGTGGCGCGCCTTGGTGTTGCCCTTGGTGAAGTCCGTCAGCTCCTCGCCGGCGGCCTG
>NZ_JAALDZ010000305.1:0-2696 GCF_014145125.1 Dietzia sp. CQ4
CGAGCCCGACGAGTACCACGGACCGGCCGGGGACGCCCTCCGGCGCCGGGACGCGCGTGGTGGACCCGACCTTGGTGGAGGCCCCGACGGAGTGGGCCAGCGTGGCCAGCGCCGCGGTGAACTCGCCGTCGAGACCGGGGGCGACGACGACGGGGGCCGCGTCCGAACCGCCGTCGCCGTCACCGGGGTCGGCGCCCGCGGCGATACCGACCACCACCACCTCGGACTCGACAGGCGTCGTGACGGCCTCGATCGCGGCGAGGTCCGGGCTGTGGGTGAGGATCGACTGCGCGGTGGGCATGAAAGCACTCCTGGTGGTCGGCGGGGACGTACGGGACGTGTCAGATGCCCTGATGACGTGGCGGGACCGCCACGGCCAGGGCACCATAGTCTATCGACTACCGTGGGAGCGGAGCCGTACTGGAGAGCGCGAGGAGTGGCCACATGACAGACACCGGGGACCTCTACGAGGGGCCGCTGCACTCTCGTCACGTGGAGGCCGGGGCCACCTTCGCCCCCTTCGGTGGCTGGTCGATGCCCGTGCAGTACTCGGGCACCGTCGCCGAGCACCACGCCACCCGCACGACCGTCGGGTTGTTCGACGTCAGCCACCTGGGCAAGGCGCTCGTGACCGGCCCCGGCGCCGCCGGGTTCGTCAACACCTGCGTCACCAACGACCTCGACCGGATCTCCGCCGGCAGCGCCCAGTACACGCTGTGCTGCGACGAGTCCGGGGGAGTCGTCGACGACCTCATCGCCTACCGCGTCTCCGACTCCGAGATCTTCCTCATCCCCAACGCCGCCAACACCGCCGAGGTGGTGCGGCGGATGCAGGCCGCGGCGGCCGAGCGGGCGCCCGAGGTCAGCGTCACCGACGAGCACCGCTCCCGCGCCGTGATCGCAGTGCAGGGCCCGCTCGCCGGGGAGGTCCTCACCGCGGTCGGCCTGCCCATCGACCTGGACTACATGGCCTTCGTCGACGCCGACTGGTCCGGAGTTCCCGTCCGGGTCTGCCGCACCGGGTACACCGGCGAGTACGGCTTCGAGGTCCTGCCCGCGTGGGATCAGGCCGGCCCGGTCTGGGACGCGCTGGCCGAGCAGGTCCTCGCTCGCCAGGGGGCGCTGTGTGGGCTGGGTGCCCGCGACTCCCTGCGCACGGAGGCCGGTTACCCGCTGCACGGCAACGAGCTGTCCCCCGACCTCAGCCCGCTCGAGGCCCGCTGCGCGTGGGCCATCGGCTGGGACAAGCCGTCCTTCTGGGGGCGCGACGAGCTGCTGCGTCAGAAGGAGGCCGGGCCCGCCCGGCGCATGTACGCGCTCGAGGTCACGGGCCGCGGAGTCCTGCGCGCCGGCCAGACCGTGCGGGCCGGCGGACGCGACGTGGGCGTCACGAGCTCCGGCACGTTCTCGCCGACGCTGAAGACGGGGATCGCGCTCGCGTTCGTCGAGCTGGACGCCGGCCTGAAGAAGGGCGACGAGGTCGTCGTCGACGTACGGGGGCGAGAGGTACCGTGCCGCCTCGCGGTACCCCCGCTCGTCGAGATCCGTACCCGCTGACCCGCCCCTTCTCACCTAAGCGAGACGACATGTCCCAGTTCGACATCCGCCCCTCGGCCACACCGAGGACGGCCGCCGAGCGCGAAGCCATCCTCGCCGCTCCCGGCTTCGGCAAGCACTTCACCGACCACATGGTCACCCTCCCGTATTCAGACGGGGCCTGGGGTACTCCCACCGTCGAGGCCTACGCCCCGCTGTCGATCGACCCCTCCGCCGTGGTGCTCCACTACGCCCAGACGATCTTCGAGGGCCTCAAGGCGTACCGGCAGGCCGACGACTCCATCGCCTCCTTCCGCCCGGAGCAGAACGCGGCGCGCTTCAACCGGTCCGCGCAGCGTCTGGCCATGCCGACGCTGCCCGAGGAGCTGTTCATGGAGTCCCTCCGGCAGATCGTGGCGATCGACCGCGACTGGGTCCCCGCCGCCGGCGGCGAGGAGGCGCTCTACCTGCGGCCCTTCATGATCGCCACCGAGACCGGCCTGGGAGTGCGGCCGGCCGACGAGTACCTCTACTCGGTCATCGCCTCGCCCGCCGGTGCCTATTTCTCGCGTGGTGTGGCCCCCGTGAGCGTGTGGCTGAGCACCGAGTACGTGCGCGCCAGCCCCGGCGGAACCGGCGCGGCGAAGTTCGGTGGGAACTACGCGGCGTCGCTGCGTGCCCAGGAGCAGGCGGCCGCCGAGGGCTGCGACCAGGTGGTCTGGCTGGACGCGATCGAGCGCAAGTACGTCGAGGAGATGGGCGGGATGAACCTGTTCTTCATCCTCGGCACCGGGGACTCGGCGGAGATCGTCACCCCGGAACTGTCCGGGTCGCTGCTGCCCGGCGTGACCCGCGACAGCCTCATCCGGCTGGCGCGCCATCTCGGCTACCCGGTGACCGAGCGGAAGGTCTCGGTGGAGGAGTGGGAGTCCGGGGTCGCCTCCGGGGCGGTCACCGAGGTGTTCGCCTGCGGGACCGCCGCCGTGATCACCCCGGTGGGCTCGGTAAAGCACGCCGAGGGCGGGTACACGGTCGGCGACGGCGGGCCCGGCGAGATCACCATGCGTCTGCGCGAGACCCTCACCGGGATCCAGCGCGGGTCCGTCGAGGACACCTTCGGGTGGATGACCACGCTCGCCTGACCGGCCCCGCGTCCGGCC
>NZ_JAALDZ010000306.1:0-8977 GCF_014145125.1 Dietzia sp. CQ4
TTTCTCGAGCAGGGGGTGTGCGGAACGCTCTTCTCGTTGATGCGCGGGTCTTTCCGTGACGGGTGTCAGGCCAGGATGACGGCGATGACCAGCGCTGCGGCCGTGCCCGCCTCGATCCCCGCCCCCAGGACGTCGCCGTTGACCCCGCCGAGGCGGCGGACGGCGTGGCGTGCGAAGCCCGCGGCAGCAGCGTAGAGGGACAGTCCGAGGGCAGCCCCGACGGTCGGGGCCCACCATGCCGCCCCCGACCATGCCGCCCCCCACCCTGTCGCCCCCCACCCTGTCGCCGACCATCCCGACCCGGCCAGACCCGCTCCCGCCGCCGCGCAGATCAGAGCGACGGCCACCACGGCGGCCCGGGACTGCGACCCGGCGACCATGGCGCCGAACCCGGTGGTGGTCGCCGCCGGGACACCCCATCGTAGCTGGATCACGGGCAGGCACCGGGACAGGACGAAGGCCGCGACCGGTGCCAGCCACGCTCCCGAGGCGACCAGGGTCCCGAGGGCCGCGACCTCGGCGAGCAGGACCAGGACCAGGACCGCGGCCCCCATCGGTCCCACCGAGCCGGAACGCATGATCGCCAGCGCGCGCTCGGGTCCGGCGTACGAGCCGAGGCCGTCCGCGGTGTCGGCCAGCGCGTCCACGTGCATCGCACGGGTCAACGCCAGTACCGCGGCGATCCCCACCACGCCGGCGATGACGGACCCCGCCCCGAGCGCGTACGCCCCGTGGGCGGTCGCGGTGGCGACCACCCCGCAGACGAGCCCCACCACAGGTAGCGCGGTCATGGCCCGACCGGCCTCGGACGGACCCGGGACGCCCCGCCCGCCGACGGGCAGCACCGTCATCCAGGACAGGGCCAGACGGATCGCGTCGACCACGGGACGTCAGGCCTTGCCGCTGACCCCGGCGTCGGCGAAGGTCGCCATCTCCGTGAGGATCGCGATCGCGGCGTGGACGGTGGGAAGCGCGGCGACGGCTCCGCTGCCCTCTCCCAGGCGCATGGAGTGCTCGAGGATCGGCTCGAGCGAGAGATAGGTGAGCGCCGCGGAATGGGCGGGTTCGGCGCTCCTGTGACCGGCGACCCACCACTGGCGGGCCCCGGGTGCCAGTGACTCGGCGAGTAGCGCCGCGGCGGTGACCACCGCACCGTCGAGGATGCAGGGGGTCTTCCGGATCGCGGCCTGCGCGAGGAAGCCCGCCATCGCCGCGAGGTCGGCGCCCGCGACCCTGCGGAGCATGGCCACCGGATCGCGGAGGTCTCCGGAGGCACGGAACATCGCGTCCCGGATCGCGGCGGTCTTGCGCATCCACCCGACGTCGTCGATCCCGGTGCCGCGCCCGACCAACTCGACCGGCTCGCGACCGGTGACGAGACAGGTGATCACCGTCGCCGGCGTGGTGTTGCCGATGCCGAGGTCGCCCGCGATGAGCAGGTCCGCCCCGGAGTCGACCTCCTCGTCGGCGATACGGCGGCCGGCCGCGATCGCCGCCCGGACCTCGTCGGGGCTCAACGCGTCCTCGCGGTCGATCGACCCGCTGGAGCGACGGATCTTGTGGTCGTCAAGACCTCCGGGTCGCTCGGCCGACATGGACATGTCGGCCACGCGGACGGTCGCCCGCGCGGCGCGGGCCAGCACGGACACGGCCGCGCCGCCGCCCACGATGTTGTCCGCCATCTGCAGGGTGACCTCACGCGGGTAGGCGGAGACCCCGTTCTCGGCGACGCCGTGGTCGCCGGCGAACACCACGACCCGGGCTCTGTCGAGCGGGCGGGGCGGGCACGTCCCCTGGCAGGACGAGATCCACACCCCGAGCTCTTCGAGCCTGCCGAGCGAGCCCGACGGTTTGGTCAGGACGAGCTGCCGGGCGCGCGCCTCGTCGCCGACGGTGTGGGAGGGCGGGTGGACCGGGGGGAACGTGACGGGGTCGTCGTAGTGCGCGACGTCCGCGAGACCGGGGAAATCGTGCGTCGGCGGCGCGGACTCCGACCCGGGACCCGGCTCGTCCTGCGCCCCGGTCTCCGGTTCGAGGTCCCGGGCGGTCCCGCCGGACACCTGCGGGTCAGTGGTGTCCCCTGTCGCACCGGCGGGCGCGGTGGCCCCACCGACGGTGGGAGCGGACGCCGCGGGGTGGGCCGGAGCCGGTGAGGCGGGGTGACCGGGGGAGCGGTCCGCCGCGGCGGGGGCCCCGGGGGAGGAGAGGGGGAGGACCCTGCCCGCGACGACGAGGACGGCCGAGTCACACACCTCGGCCAACCGCCGGTTGAGCGAACCGACCAGATCGGAGAACAGACGGCCGGAGAGGGTGTCGGGCACGACCCCCAGGCCGACCTCGGGGGAGACCAGGACGAGCGAACCGGGGTGGGCGGCGACCGCCGAGACCAGCGCGTCGACCTCATCGGACACGGCCGCCCCGCCGTCAGTCCACCCGAGGGTGGCGTCCATCCGGCGGGTGAGCCAACCCCCGAGATCGTCGACGAGGACCGTGTCGGCCGGGTGATCGGCGAGTACCCGCGGGATCTCGTCGGTCTCCTCGGTGGACCATTCGGCGGGCCTGCGGTCCCGGTGCGCGGCGATCCTGGCGGTCATCTCGGCGTCGTCGTGGTCCGGTCGCGCGGTGGCCACGTACACCACGTCCGCGCCGGTGGCCTCGGCCACCGATTCGGCGTGGGCGGACTTGCCCGAGCGGGTGCCGCCGAGGACGAGCAGGCGCATGGCGTTCCGGGCCTTTCCGTGGATCGTCGGTCAGGTCAGCTGTCGTTCAGGTCAGCTGCCGAGCAGGTCAGATGGTGATCAGGCCAGATGGTGATCAGGTCAGATGGAGTCGCCCGGGCGTACCCGGGGGCGCGGGGTGCGGAGCATCCGCGGCTGCGTCGCCCGCATCACCGCGTACCAGCCCATGCCGAACCCGGTGTCCTCGGTGTCCGGGAACCGCTCGCGGACGACACTGTTGACCTTGCGTCCGAGGAGGATTCCGTCCACCACCACCACGACGATCAGGATGAGGAACAGGTTCTGGCTGTAGAACATCAGTTCCGGGTTGGGGATCAGCTGGAAGATGATCACGAACAGCGCGAGCGGCATGAAGAAGTTGATCAGGCGCCGGTGGGTGTCCACCCAGTCGCGGGCGAAGCGACGGACCTCGCCGCGGTCCCGCGAGAGCACGTAACGGTCGTCGCCGGCCATCATGAGCTGGCGGCGCTCCTCACGGGCGGTACGCTGCTCGGCCCGGGCGGCCTTGCGCTCGTCCTTGGTCATGCTGGCCTCGGCGGCCTTCCGGCGCTCCTTGGCCTCCTTACGGGTGACCGGCGCCGTGACGGGACCCGTCCGCAGGCCGCGCGCGCGCTCCTGGTCCCGCCGCTTGGGGGTGGGCTTGCCCTTGCCCGCGGGCCGACGGGCGTCCCCTGCAGGCCCCGGATCCGTGCCCGGGGAGGACTCCGGCCCGGTGTCGGTACCTGCGGAGCCCTTGCCGGGGTCGTCTTTACTGGAGCCGAATGCGCGCAACTTCACATACCCAGGCTAGGCGATCGATCCCCGCCGAGGACATTCACCCGTCACTCCTCGCAGGCGTATCGTGTCAGGCGACGCGGCGTCCGGGGAATAGAGAGCTCCCCGGTGGGCGTTGCACCACCGTAGGACGCCACCGAAGACCCTCTCGGATCGCAAGGAGAACCGACATGACCACTGCGGAGAACACCGCCACGGAGACCACCGCCACCGGTGTGCTGCTCACCGACGCCGCCGCCTCGAAGGCCAAGGCACTCCTCGACCAGGAAGGTCGCGACGATCTGGCCCTGCGCATCGCCGTCCAGCCCGGTGGTTGTGCCGGCCTGCGGTACCAGCTCTTCTTCGACGACCGCTCGCTCGACGGCGACGTCGTGGACGACTTCGGTGGCATCAAGCTCGCCGTCGACCGGATGAGCGTGCCCTACCTGACCGGTGCGTCGATCGACTTCGTCGACACCATCGAGAAGCAGGGCTTCACCATCGACAACCCCCAGGCCACCGGCTCGTGCGCCTGCGGCGACTCGTTCAACTGAGTCCAGCCGGGCACTGACGACCCGGGCCGATCGCTGGTCGGCCCGGGTCGTCTACTGTCTGGAGCATGTCAGTAGTCATCACGGGTTCCATCGCCACCGACCACCTCATGACCTTCTCGGGTCGGTTCTCCGAGCAGCTCCTGCCGGACCAGCTCGCCCACGTGTCGCTGAGCTTCCTGGTGGACTCCCTCCAGATCCGCCGCGGCGGAGTGGGTGGCAACATCGCGTTCGCGCTCGGCGTGCTCGGCCGTCGTCCCCATCTGGTGGGCGCCGCGGGTGAGGACTTCGCCGAGTACCGCGACTGGCTGGAGAGGCACGGCGTGGACACCTCGGCGGTCCACATCAGCTCCGCCCTGCACACCGCACGGTTCGTGTGCACCACCGACTCGGACATGGCCCAGCTCGCCTCGTTCTACCCCGGCGCGATGGGTGAGGCGGCCACCATCTCCCTGGCCCGCCTGGTCGACCGCATCGGTCGGCCCGAGATCGTGCTCATCGGCGCCAACGACCCGACCGCGATGAACTCCCACACGGCGGAGTGCCGCGAGCTCGGGCTCGACTTCGCGGCCGACCCCTCCCAGCAGCTGGCGTTCCTCGACGGTGAGGCGGCCGCAGCGCTGGTCGACGGCGCCCGGTACCTGTTCACCAACGAGTACGAGTACGAACTCCTGCTGAACAAGACCGGGTGGACGGCCGAGGAGCTGGACGACAAGGTCGGTACCCGCATCACCACCCGCGGAGGCAAGAGCGTGGTGATCGTGGAGAAGGGCGCCGAGCCCCTCGAGGTGGGCATCGTGCCCTCGGACAACCTGCTCGACCCCACGGGCGTCGGCGACGCGTTCCGCGCCGGATTCCTCACCGGTGTGGTCGACGGCCTCTCGCTGGAGCGTTCGGCCCAGTTCGGTGCTCTCATCGCCACCCACGTGCTGGAGACCACCGGCACCCAGGAGTGGAGCATCGACTCCGCCGCCGCGCGCCGGCGACTCGCCGCGGCCTACGGGGACGAGGCCGCCGAGGAGCTCGCGGCGCTGCTGCCCGCCTGATCCCGCCCGGGGCGCTCACCGCCGTGCCGACGACCACCGACCGGCCAGCGACCGACCCCCGACGAGAAGAGCGTTCCGCACGCATTCCCCGAGAGGGTGTGTGCGGAACGCTCTTCTCGATGGGTCGGGCCCGCGGGGGCCCGAGATCGGGTCCGGCTGGCGGCGGGGTCGGGTCGGGCTAGAGGCGCACGGGGTAGTCCCGCTGCTCGATGTCCGGGGTGATGCGCCCCTCCACGAAGATGCCGTGCCAGATCATGAAGCACAGCATCGTCCAGATCCGGCGGCTGTGGTCGGACTCGCCACGGCGGTGCTCGTCGAGCATGCGCATCACGGCGGCCTTGTCCACGAACTCGTCGGTGCCCGAGGCCAGGACCTGCGCCCGCGCCCAGTCGTGCAGCTCCGGTCCGGCCAGCCAGTGGCGGGTCGGAACCGGGAAGCCGAGCTTCTTCCGGTGCAGCACGTGCGCCGGCACGATCCGCTCGAGCGCCTTGCGGAGCGCGTACTTGGTGGTCCCGTGAGCGACCTTCTCCGTGTACGGCAGGCGGGAGGCGACCTCGTAGACCTCGCGGTCGAGGAACGGCACGCGCAGCTCGAGTGAGTTGGCCATGGTGACCCGGTCCGCCTTGACCAGGATGTCCCCGCGGAGCCACGTGAACAGGTCCAGGTGCTGCATCCGGGCGACAGGGTCCCACCCGCGGGAGCGCTCGTAGATCGGAGCCGTCACGTCCTGGTGGCTCCACTCGGGACGGTAGTCGGTGAGGACCGAGCGGACCTGGTCCTCGGAGAACGAGCGCGCGTTGCCGTAGTAGCGGTCCTCGAGACTCATGGATCCGCGATGCAGCAGGCTCTTCCCACGCGTGCCCTCGGGGATCCGCGTGCTCACCCTTCCCAGTGCGCGGCGCAGGCCACCGGGGATCTTCTCGAACGGTGCGAGCGAGAGCGGCTCCTTGTAGATGGTGTATCCGCCGAAGAGCTCATCCGCGCCCTCGCCGGACAGGACCACCTTGACGTGCTTGCGGGCCTCGCGGGCGACGAAGTACAGCGGGACCAGGGCCGGATCGGCGACCGGCTCGTCGAGGTACCAGATGATCTCGGGGATCGCGGCGGCGAACTCCTCGGGCGAGACCACCTTGACGATGTGCTCCACACCGATCGCCGCGGCGGACTCGGCGGCCACGTCCACCTCCGAGTAACCCTCCCGCTCGAACCCCGTGGTGAAGGTGAGGAGGTTCTCGTTGTGACGCCGGGCGAGCGCGGCGATGGCGGTGGAGTCGATGCCGCCGGACAGGAACGAACCCACGGTGACGTCGGCGCGCATGTGCTTGGCCACGGAGTCCTCGAGGGCCACGGCGATCTCCTCGTAGCGGCGCTCGGAATCGCCGTCGGCGACAGGGACCACGGGGAAGGTCGGCTCGAAGTATCGCTCGATCACCGGAGCGGCGCCGGGGGAGAGGGTCGCGTGGCAACCGGATTCCAGGCGGCGGACACCGCGGGTCAGCGTCTCGTCCTCGGGGACGTACTGGAGGGTGACGTAGTGCTGTAGGGCGCGGGTGTCGAGAGAGGTGTCGACGGCGAGGAGGTCGATCAGTTCGGTGATCGACTTCTTCTCGCTCGCGAACGCGGTGCCCCCGGGACCGGTCGCCATGTAGAGGGGCTTGATCCCGAAGGGGTCGCGGGCCACGAAGAGGGTGCGTTCGACGGTGTCCCAGATCGCGAAGGCGAACATCCCGCGGAGCCGGCGGACGGCGGCGGGGCCCCAGTGGTGGAACGCCACCACGATCGGCTCCCCGTCGCCCTCGGTCCGGAACTCGGCACCGAACTCCTCACGCAGTTGCGCACGGAGTTCGACGTAGTTGTAGATCTCCCCGTTGAACGTCAGGGCGTAGCGGTCGGGGGCCTCGGGCGGACCCCAGCGCAGCGGCTGATGCGAATGCGCGATGTCGATGATCGACAGACGGTTGAAGCCGAACGCCAGGTCGTCGTCGACCCAGGTCCCCACCTCGTCCGGACCGCGGTGACGCTGGCACCCCATCGCGCCCAGAACCCTCGATTCCTGGGCGCGGGCGGAGCCGTCGGGGGTGAGCAGACCAAGCAGGCCACACATTCGTCGGGTACCTCGTCGATCGTCGTCGGGGGTGGGGGAGAACCCGCGTCTGCGGGCCACGATGGGTTCGAATACTACTGGTCCCGGGGCTCCGGCCCGCCGCGCCGGACGGCGGAGGGGTGGGTTCGGTGAAATGCCGGGACCCGCGGCTTCCAAACTGAGAGCCGTGGTCTACGATTCCTAAGTGTCCCGGCCACGTGGTCGGTGCCGCTGATCAGGAAGGCGTGATGGTGGAACAGCGTGACGGGCGTCGTCGGACGCGCAGGGCTGCACTCGCGGTGTCGCTCGGCACATTGGGCTTGATTTTGTCCGGTTGCAGCCTCCACACCGACAACAAATGGTGGAACCAGACCATGAACTTCGGGTTCCCCAACGGGATCACGCCCGAGGGCATCGCCATCAGGGAGTTCTGGACTCTCACCGTCATCACCTCGCTCGTCGTCGGTTTCTTCGTGTGGGGCCTCATCTTCTGGACCATGGCCTTCCACCGCAAGAGGAAGAACGACGACGGCGAGTTCCCGCGTCAGACCGCGTACAACGTGCCGCTCGAGCTGGTCTACACGGCAGTGCCGTTCGTGATCATCTCGGTGCTCTTCTACTTCACCGTCATCACCCAGAACAAGGTCCTCGACCTCCGGCCGGAGGAAGAGGTCGGCGTCAAGGTCGACGTCACCGCGTTCCAGTGGAACTGGAAGTTCGGGTACAACAAGGTCGACGTCGCGGGTGTGTCCATCGAGGACGGCACCAACGAGGAGGCCCAGCGTGCGGCCGAGGAGGCCGGCGTCCTCTCGGAGGAGCAGCGCATGGCCCTCGGTCACCACGGGGAGCCCGCCGCCGGCGGTCCGATCCACGGTCGCCTCGCCGAGGACAAGTCGTACCTCCACTTCAACGACATCGAGACCGTCGGCACCTCCGAAGAGGTCCCGGTGCTCGTACTGCCGACCGGAACCCGCGTCGAGTTCCGCCTCGCGGCGGCCGACGTGATCCACTCCTTCTGGATCCCCGAGTTCATCTACAAGCTCGACGTCATGCCGCACCCCGGCCAGAACCAGCAGCTGAGCATGTTCCAGATCGCGGAGATCGAGCGTGAGGGCGCCTTCGTCGGACGGTGTGCCGAAATGTGCGGCGCGTACCACGCGATGATGAATTTCGAGCTCAGGGCGGTGTCGCCGGAGGCCTTCGCGGAGTACATCCAGTTCCGCCAGGACAACCCGACCGCGTCCAACGCGGAGGCGCTCGCGTCGATCGGCGAGGAGCCCTACTCCACGTCCACGGCACCGTTCAAGACCGGCCGCAGCGATACCCGCGACCAGAACAACATCATCGAGAACGCATCCGCTAACTGACGTCTCTCCCGGTATCACGCGAAGGGCTCCTGCACGATGAACGCAACAGTAAGAATCTTCGACGGACTGGTGGTCTTCCTCGCCATCCTGGCCATCGCGTACACCTACCTCACGGGCACCTCGCGCACGGGTATCGAGTGGGTGGGCTCCACGGCTCTCGTGCTCTCCGCCGGGCTGTGCCTGCTGATCGGTGGGTACCTCCGCTTCGTGGCGCGGCGCATCAGCACGCTTCCCGAGGACTACGAGGAGGCGGAGATCTCCGACGGCGCCGGCGAGCTCGGGTTCTTCAGCCCGCACAGCTTCTGGCCGTTCTTCATCGCCTTCTCGATCCTCATCATCGGTTTCGGCGCGGCGTTCTGGAACTGGTGGGTGCTGCTCGGTGGCGCGACCGCGCTGATCATCACCGCCTGTGCCCTGGTCTTCGAGTACCACTGGGGCC
>NZ_JAALDZ010000307.1:0-3906 GCF_014145125.1 Dietzia sp. CQ4
TGTCGGCAACCCGCGGTCGTGGCGTCTCCGACGTCGGGGGCATCACCCGGGAACGAGCTCGGGCCGGGACCCGCGCGGCGCGCAGGTCCCGGCCCGGATCAGGCCCGGTGGGGGACTACAGTCCCATGTCCTTGGCGATGATGGTCTTCATGACCTCGTTGGTCCCGCCGTAGATCCGGTTGACCCGGTTGTCCGTGTACAGGCGGGCGATCGGGTACTCGTTGATGAACCCGTATCCGCCGTGCAGCTGCAGGCAACGGTCGATGACCTCGGCCGCGATCTCGGTGCAGAACAGCTTGGCCGATGCGGCCTCGGCCGCGGTCAGCTCTCCCTCGTCGAGTGCCTCGAGCGCGCGGTCGGCGACGGCCTGCGCCGCGTCGACCTTGGCCTGGCAGGCGGCGAGCTCGAACTTGGTGTTCTGGAACGAGGCGACCTCCTTGCCGAAGACCGTGCGCTGCTGGGTGTACTCCTTGGCGAAGCGCACCGCGGCCGCGGCCTGGGCGTAGGCGCCGTACGCGATTCCCCAGCGCTCGGACGGCAGGTTCTGGCCGAGGTAGTAGAAACCACGGTTCTCCTCGCCGAGCAGGTCCTCGACAGGGACCTTGACGTCGCTGAAGGCCAGCTCCGCGGTATCGGAGGTGCGCAGACCGACCTTGTCGAGCTTGCGTCCCACGGAGTAGCCCGCGAGCTTGGTGTCGACGGCCAGGAGGGAGATGCCGAAGCGACGGTCGTCCTCGCGCGGGGGAGCGGTCCGGGCGCAGACGATTACGCGGTCGGCGTGGACACCGCCGGTGATGAAGGTCTTGGCACCGTTGAGGACGTAGTGGGTGCCGTCCTCGGAGAGCTTGGCGGTGCTCTTCATGCCGGCGAGGTCCGAGCCGGTGCCCGGCTCGGTCATGGCCAGCGCCCACATCTCCTCGCCGGAGACGAACTTGGGCAGATAACGCTGCTTCTGCTCCTCGGTCGCCAGGGCCTTGATGTAGGGCAGGCCCAGCAGGACGTGAACGCCCGATCCACCGAAGTTCACGCCCGCCCGGGCGGTCTCCTCGGACTGGATGGCCTCGAACTTGTGCGAGTTGATCCCGGCGCCGCCGTACTCCTCGTCGACGTTGATGCCGAAGACCCCGAGATCGGCGAGCTTGTAGTAGAACTCGCGCGGCACGATGCCCGCGTCGAACCACTCCTGGAAATGGGGGGACACCTCGGACTCGATGAAGGCGCGGATGGTCTGGCGGAAGGCCTCGTGGTCTTCGTTGAACACTGTGCGGCGCAAGGGTGTATGCCTTTCCATTGGACGACCCGCCGTGAGAGGGGGACGGGGCGATCTGGTGAATGTCTCCTACCAGAAGTGATCGTACAAGGCCGCGAACCGCGACATGGCGGGGGTTACCGGCTGGTAGCTTCAGTCCCGTGCCACGCTGCCGTCCGTCGGTGGCCGGAAGTCGAGCGCGTCCGCCGCCACGATGCGGATCGGGCCTCGGATGTCTGCTCCGGAGACGACCCGGCCACGTTGCGTGATGGCGACGACGCCGTCCGCTCGGAGATCCAGGGCGACCTGTCGGGCGGTGTCCATGAGCTCGCGCCACTGGTCGCCGCCCACCGTGCGGGCGGCGTCGCTGGGGCAGATCGAGCCCTCGCCGCGGGAGCGGAGCAGCGTTCGGATAGTCGCGGCCAGCCGGTTCCGCGTCCCCTCCTCGGTCGGATCCCACCAGGGGTCGCCGCGCTCGCCCAGCGCGGTCTTGGCGTCGTGCACCATCACCCGCGCGGCGTCACCCTCGGACTTCACGAGCCGGCGGCCGGTCATGAGCGCGGAGACGAGTTCGGTCCTGAGCGTGTCCGGGATCGACGGATCGGTGGCCCTCCATCGCCTCCCCCTGACCACGATGTAGCGACCGTCCTCGGTGTGTTCGACCTCGTTGCGCGTCACACCGCGATCATGCCCGCACGACGTTGAGGTGTCACGAAACCCGCCGGTCGGGCCACGGAAACGCGCCGGGAAGCTAGTGTAGAACGTGTTCTAGTAGGCGTCGGCCCACGGCCGGTGTCCGGGCCGTGTGCCCGTGACGACGAGATGAGGAGAGCCCGTGACGACGCAGGCCGGCACGTTCGATGCAGAGTTCGATGTGGTTGTGGTGGGATCGGGCGTCGCGGCGCTCTTCGGCGCGGCCGCGGCGGCCTCGCGGGGGCTGTCGACCTGCCTCCTCGAGAAGACGGACCGTTTCGGGGGCACCTCCGCGTACTCGGGCGGCGCGGTGTGGTTGCCCGGCAACGCCGTCCTCGCCCGCGACGGGCTGGAGGACTCGGTGGACACGGGCCGCACCTACTTCCGCGCCGTCGTGGGCGACCGGACCGACCACGACCTGCAGGACGCGTACCTGAACACCGGGCCGATGGTCGTCGACTTTCTCCAGGACACACTGGGAATCCCCACGAGATTCCAGGCGTTCCCCGACTACTTCGACGCACCCGGACGCCAGGAGGTGGGTCGAAGCATCTACCCCAAGCCCATCAAGGGGGAGGAGGTGGGTGAGCGCACCGGAGATATCCGCTCCTCGGTGCCGTCGGATCAGTTCGGTTCCCCGGAGGACACCGCCAGGTTGGAGGGCGGCCGCGCCTGGGTCGCCCGGCTCGTGCTGGCGTTGGATGACATGGAGGCGGCCGAGCTCCGGCTGTCGACGGCTGCGGAGCGACTCATCCGGGACGACGACGGGCGGGTCGTGGGGGTCGAGGTGCGAGAGGGCTCGGGCCTGCGGTCGATTCGCGCACGGCGGGGCGTACTCGTCGCCGCGGGCGGATTCGAGCGGTCGACGGAGTTGCGTCGACGGTGGCAGCGGATGCCGACCTCCGACTGGTCGGCCTCCCACCCGGATACCGGTTCCGGGGACGCCGTCCGCATGTTCGACGAGGTCGGGGCCCGACTCGACCTGCTGGACCAGTCATGGTGGTGTCCGGCGACACTGTTCCCCAACGGGCACGCGGCGTTCACCCTCGGTTTTCGCTCCGGGATCATCGTCGACGGCGCAGGTCGTCGCTTCGCCAACGAACTCCTGCCGTACGACCAGATGGGCCGTCGCATGCACGCCCGGATGGACGACGGAGCGGGCGAGGAGTTCTGGTTCGTCTTCGATGACTCGGAGGCGGGCGGGTATCCGGCGATCTGCGTCCCCGCCCCTGATCCCGAGCAGCTGCGGGCGGCCGGGCTCTGGCACACCGCAGCGACGATCGGGGAGCTGGCAGACGCCATCGGTATCGATCCGGACGTCCTCGCCGAGAGCGTCACCCGGTTCAACGGCCATGCCGCTCAGGGCAGAGATGACGACTTCGGACGGGGCGAGGATCCGTACGGGCGGTTCTTGCTCGGCGCCTCCACGGCCGAGGAATGCCTGCGGCCCCTGGGGGGCGATCGTCTGCACGCCGTGCGCCTGGTGCTGGGGGACCTGGGCACCAAGGGTGGTGCCGTGATCGACCCGAACGGGGCCGTGGTGGGTACCGACGGTGCACCGATCCCGGGCCTCTACGCCGCCGGCAACTCGTCGGCGTCGGTGTCCGGTGAGGCATACCCGGGTCCCGGGGTTCCCCTGGGGTCGGGCATGACCATGGCCTTCCGGGCCGTGGCCGACATGGCCGGGAAGCCGCTGCCGGTGAACCCCGCTCCGGTCGCCCGGTGACCGGAGCGCCCGCCACCTCTCGCGGGTGGCCGGGCACGGTGACCGCACCTCCCGGGTGGTCCCACGGGCCTCCGGCCCAACCCGTCCCATGAGGAGGACGTCCCGGGCGCCGGGGTGAGGCCGGTGTCACGCGGCCCGCGACGTCGACCCCCCGACAGATCACCCGCTCCCGAAAGATCACTCGCCCCCGGTGGAGGAGGCGAGACGACCGCGGGCCGGAACTCCTCTCGGAGTTCCG
>NZ_JAALDZ010000308.1:0-5570 GCF_014145125.1 Dietzia sp. CQ4
GGAATGGGCGTGGGTGAGGAGCAGATGTCCGACCCCCGCGAGCGTCCGGCCGTGACGCGACGCGGCCCCCGGCACCTCGGGACCACAGTCGATCAGCAGCTCGTCGTCGACCAGGGCGGCCGTCTGGCCGCGCACCTCCCCGCGCCGCAGGGCGTCGAGGCAGGAGTCGCAGCGGCAGAACGGGTTGGGCCACCCGTCGGCGGCACCCGTCCCCAGCAGCACGACCTCCATCAGGCCCCCGGCTCCCGGAGCGGCAGGACGGCGCGGCCGTCGGGGCGGTCGAGGACCTCGACGCGGGCGTCGTACACCTCGGCCACCCGTTCGACGGTCAGCACGTCCTCCCCGGTGCCGTCGGCGACGATCCGGCCCTCGTCGAGCAGGACCACGCGTTCGCCGTAGTGCGCGGCGGAGGTGAGGTCGTGCATGGCGGCCACCACGGTGAGTCCGCTCTCGCGTCGCATCGAGTCGACCAGCTCGAGGACCTGCTGTTGGTGCCCGATGTCGAGGGCGCTCGTCGGCTCGTCCAACAACAACACCCGGGGCTCCTGTGCCAGCGCCCGGCCCAGGACCACCCGCTGGAGCTCGCCCCCGGACAGCGTGGTCGCGATGCGCGGGGCGAGGTCGTGCAGCGCGAGTCTGTCGATCACTCCCTCGACGACCTCGTGGTCGTGGGGCGACTCGGTGCCGAAGCGGGGGATGTGGGGTGTGCGGCCCAGCCGGATCAGCTCCCGTGCGCTCACGCCCTCGGGCACGACCGGGCGTTGTGGCATGAGCGCCACCATCCGGGCGACCCGCCGTCGCCCGGCCCTCCGTGGCGCCAGACCCATGACCTCGACCTCCCCACGGGACGGGATGAGCCCGGCCATGGCGTAGAGCAGCGTGGTCTTGCCCGAGCCGTTCGGCCCGACCAGGGAGATCCAGGTCCCGGTGGGCACGACCAGGTCGATCCCGTGCAGGACGGGCACGGCGTCACGGGCCACATGGAGACCGCGGCAGGACAGGGCTTCGCCGGCGTCCGGGGTGGAGGTCATATGAGCCCCCGGCTCCGACGCAGGACGAACAGGAAGAACGGGGCCCCGATCGCCGCCGTCACGACCCCGATCGGCAGCTCGGCCGGGCTCACCGCGGTGCGGGCCACTATGTCGGCCAGGACGAGGAAACTCGCGCCGACCAGCAGAGACAGCGGTAGGAGTAACCGGTGGCCCGGGCCGATCACCATCCGCACGGCGTGCGGGATCACGATGCCGACGAATCCGATCAGGCCGCTCACGGACACGACCGCGGCGGTGCCCAGCGTGGCGACGCTGATCAGCACCAGCCGCACCCGGGCCGGGGCGATGCCGAGGGTGGAGGCCTCGACGTCACCCACCGCCATCACGTCGAGGGTGCGCCGGAACAGCGCGATCACCGCGACCGAGACCAGGACGTACGGCAGCACGGTCAGCACCTCGGACCAGCCGCTGGTCGTGAGCCGGCCGAGCATCCACGAGTACACCTGCCTCAGGGTCTCGTCGTTGCGCTGCATGAAGAAGGTCTGGATGGCGCTCGCGAACGCGGCGACCGCGACTCCCGCGAGGATGATCACGACCTCGGTCCGACCGCCACCGACACTGCGGCCGAGGGTGTAGGTGGCCATCACCGCGATCATGCCGCCGACGAACGCCGCCGGGGGCACCATCGCCGAACCCATGGCCCCGCCCACGACGATCGCCAGCGTCGCGCCCAGCCCGGCGCCGCTGGAGACACCCAGGAGATAGGGGTCGGCGAGCGGGTTGCGGAACACGCCCTGATAGGTCGCACCGGCGATCGCCAACATCGCGCCGACGATCCCGCCGAGCACGACCCGCGGGATCCGGATCTCCCACAGGATCACCTGCTGGCGAGGCGAGAACCCCGAGTCGACGTGCACGAACGGCAGTCGCCCGACCAGCTCGAGCAGGACTCCCCGCGGGGTGAGGTCGGCGGGACCGACCAGCGTGCCCGCCACCAGCGCCACGAGGAAGAGCACTGTCGCTCCGCCCAACACCAGGGCGTGGCGGGGCGACGCACGGGTCACGAGGCAGGTTCCCTCTCGGGCTGTGATTCGTTCACAGTCAGTGTGGAGATGATCCCGGCCACCTCACGCATGAAGTCCACCACGCGCGGGCCCCACCGGCTGGCCAGGTCCTCGTCGACCACGAAGACGCGGTCCTGCCTGACCGCGGCGAGCTCGCCCCAGCCGGGACGCTCGGCCACGACCTCCGGGGTGATCCCGCAGCACTGCCCGTCGGCGAGCATCACCAGGTCGGGGTCCGCCTCGAGGATCAGTTCCTCGGACAGCTGCGGGTAGGCGTCCTCGCCGGTCGCGATGGAGGTCAGCCCCAACAGGGAGTACACCTCGCCGATGTACGTGTCGTCGGTGACGGTGTAGTAGGTGTCGTCGAGCTCGTGGAAGTAGGTCAGCGGGGTCTCACGCCGGGGGACCGAGGCCACGATCTCGTCGATCTCGCCCCGCATCCGCGAGACCAGCTCGGCGGCCTCGCCGACCGTGCCGGTGGCCGCGCCGACCTGTTCGATCTGGGTGTACGTGTCGTCCAGGGTCCGTGCGGCGGGGAGCAGCAGGACCTCGACCCCGGACCGCTCGAGACCGGAGACTATGTCTCCGGTGTCGTCCGTGGCCACGACCAGGTCCGGCTGGTACCCGAGGATCGCCTCGAGGTTCGGGGTGTAGCCCGACAGGTCGGTGACCGGCGCGTCGGCGGGATAGTTCGAGCGTTCGTCCACCGCGACCACCCGGTCGCCGGCACCCACGGCGTAGAGCATCTCGGTGCTGGTGGGGCTGAGCGAGATGATCGCCTGCGGCTCGCCCGACGCGGCGGCGCCGGTGCCGTCGGTCTGGTCGGCCGCCGGGTCGTCGGCCCCGGAGCAGGCCGTGGCGACCAGTGCGACGGTGGTGAGGACGGCGGCGAGCAGAGAGCGGGATCGCGGCGTGGTCCGGGCTCGAGACTGGTGCATGACATCCTCCGGGGATCGCCAGGACGAAAGCAGCTCGGCAGCGACGCGGACGCCGCGGCACGCAACCGTCCTTCGTGCGAGGTCAGTTCGTACGGTGCCGCGGTACCGGCCGACCCGGCGCGCCCGCTCGGGGCGGGATCACAGTTGCGCGGGCATCGTCGGATTCACACCGACTTCCGCCGGGCACCACGGGTGTCCGGCGGGGGAGCCGGACCCTCCGAGGGTAGCCGACCCCCGGGTCGACGGCAGGATGGGCCGTGACCACCCTCCGACACCCACCGACAGGAAGGACCACGAGATGACGACGACGAACGGTTCAGGCGAGGGGCCTTCGGCCGCGGAACTCCGGTCGCGGGGTTTCGCGACCCGGCGCGGGGTGATGGGCGACGCCTTCGTGGACCGCGCGATGGGCCGGGCCGAGGGGACCGCCTCCGAGGCCCTCCAGTACGTGGTCACCGAGAACGTGTGGGGGAATATCTGGGACCGCCCGGGACTCGGGCGCCGCGACCGCAGCCTGTTGAACATCGGCATGCTCGTGGCGTTGCGGGCGAACGCCGAGTTGGCCGGTCACGTGCGCGGCGGCCTGACCAACGGCCTCACCCGCGAGGAGATCACCGAGGCCGTGATCCACGCCTCGGGGTACTGCGGGGCGCCGGCGGCCCTCTCGGCCATGAAGACGGTCCAGGAGGTCTTCGACGCCCTGGACGGCAGGTAGGGTCGTGTCCAGAAGTGACCCCCGACACCCCCCTGAGTGAGGAGCCCCTCGCATGCGCAGCACCATGCAGCCGGAACAGCTGAACATCAGTACCATCCTGACGTTCGGCGCGACCGTCCACTCGGACGCGGTCGTCACCACCTGGACCGATCAGGGCCCGCGGAAAGTCACGTTCGGCGAACTCGGGAAGCGGGCGGCCCAGCTCGCCCACGGGCTGCGTTCGCTCGGGATCGACGCAGACCAGCGCGTCGCGACGTTCCAGTGGAACAACTCGGAGCACATGGAGGCCTACCTGGCCATCCCGTCGATGGGCGCGGTGCTCCACCCCCTGAACATCCGGCTGTTCCCGGACCAGCTCGAGTTCGTGGCCAACCACGCCGAGGACAAGGTCGTCATCGTCGACCCGAGCCTGATCCCGCTCCTGCAGCCCCTGCTGCCGCGGTTCTCGACCGTCGAGCACGTGATCGTCACCGGCGGCGGTGCGGCGAACCTCGAGGCCCCGGAGGGCGTGCAGGTGCACGACTACGAGGCGCTTCTGGCGGCCCAGCCCACCAGGTTCGAGTGGCCCGAGGTCGACGAGAACTCCGGCGCCGCGATGTGTTACACCTCGGGCACCACGGGCGATCCGAAGGGCGTCGTCTACTCGCACCGGTCGATCTACCTCCACTCGATGCAGGTGTGCATGTCGGACGGGATGGACATCTCGCTCGACGACAACGTGCTGGCGATCGTCCCCATGTTCCACGCGATGTCGTGGGGGCTGCCGTACGCGGCGTTCCTGGTGGGTGCCTCACTGCTCATGCCCGAGCGCTTCCTGCAGCCCGAGCCGCTGGCCGCGATGATCGCCTCCGAGCGGCCGACCCTGGCCGCCGCCGTCCCCACGATCTGGCAGGCCGTGGACGCGTACAGCGTCGATCACCCGATCGACATGTCGAGCTTCCGTGCCGTGGTCGTGGGCGGCAGCTCCTGCCCGCCCGCGCTGATCCGCAAGTTCAAGGAGAACTACGGGATCAACATCATCCACGCGTGGGGCATGACGGAGACCTCGCCCATCGGCACGCTGTCGCGGCCGAAGGCGGACCTGCCGGAGGAGAAGCAGTTCGACCTGCGCACCACGCAGGGTCGGTTAATCGCGGGGGTCAAGGCCCGGATCGTCGACGACGCCGGCCAGGAAATGCCCTGGGACGGCGAGTCCGTGGGTGAGCTCCAGGTGCGCGGCCCCTGGATCACGGGCAGCTACTACAAGGTGGAGAACTCCGACTCGTTCGACGACGGCTGGCTGCGCACCGGCGACGTCGGCTACGTCCGCCCCGAGGCGTTCCTGCAGCTCACCGACCGTGCCAAGGACATCATCAAGTCCGGCGGCGAGTGGATCTCCTCCGTGGAGGTGGAGAACTACCTCCTCGAGCACCCGGCCGTGGCCGAGGCGGCCGTGATCGGGATCCCCGACCCCAAGTGGGACGAGCGCCCGCTGGCCACGATCGTGGTCAAGGAGGGCGTGGCCGACCCCGACGTCGAGGACCTGCGCGCGCACCTCGAGTCCAGGATGGCCAAGTGGCAGGTGCCGGAGAAGTTCGCGTTCGTCGACGAGATCCCCAAGACCTCCGTCGGCAAGCTCGACAAGAAGCGCATCCGCGTCTCGCACTCCGACGGTGAGCTCACGGTGGTCAACGCCCTGGAGAAGTAGCCCCCGGTCGGGCCGCCCCGCCGGTCCGGTCCCGCCCCAACGAGAAGAGCGTTCCGCGCACATCGCCCGAGAGGCAGGTGCGCGGAACGCTCTTCTCGTTGGAGCGGCGGCGGCTGGACGGGTCGCGGCGGCGATTGGGCGGGTTGCGCGCGCGGGTCGGGCGGGTCGCGCGGG
>NZ_JAALDZ010000309.1:0-2370 GCF_014145125.1 Dietzia sp. CQ4
TGCGGCGAACGTCCGAGGACGTGCTCCGGATCGACCACCACCACCACGTCGAACTCGAGTCCCTTGGCCAGGGCCAGGGGGAGGACCGAGGCGTCGGGGCGCGCCGCGATCACGGTGTCCCTGAGGGCGGCGATCCCGGGGGCGTTCTCGTGCCCGAGGTCATCGGGGAGGAGCACGGCCACGGCCCGGTCCTCCGGCACGAGGGAGACCTCGTCGGCCACCACCCGGCCCACCGAGCCCGTGTCGGTCTCGAGCCACGCGACAGGCCGTCGTCCCGCACGTACCGGGCGCGGCGAGGTCGCCCCCGGGTCGATCTGCGCGAGCAGCTGTTCCGCGACCGCGGAGACGGTCTCCGGGGTGCGGTAGTTGACGGTGAGCTCGCAGAGGACCCACCGGTCGTCCACGTACGGCGAGAGCGCGTCCTCCCACGAGTCGATGCCCGCAGGGCTGGAGGTCTGGGCGACGTCCCCGACGAGGGTCATCCAGCGGTTGGGGGAGCGGCGCATCAGCGCGCGCCACGCCATGGCGGACAGCTCCTGCGCCTCGTCGACGATCACGTGACCGAACGCCCACGTCCGATCCGCGCCGGCACGATCCGCGACGGTGAGGTCCGAGTCCGCACTGTGCCGCCGGGCGAGCGACTCCGCGTCGACCACGTCGTACGCCATGAGGACCTCCGGGTCCAGGTCGTCCTCGATGTCCTGGACCGCCGACCCGGTGAGGATCTCGAGCGCCTCCTCCGCCTGTCGGACCTGTTCGGCCCAGGCTCGGTCCGCCTCGTTGCCCTCCTCGGTGGGGTCCTCGCCCAGCAGTTCGGCGAGTTCGTCGAGGAGCGGGACGTCGGCCACCGAGAACGCCCCACCGTCGGCGCGGAAGAGGGCCTCCTGGTCCTCGGCCACATAGTCGCCGGCAGCCTCGGAGATCCGCTCGCGGCTGGAGAACAGGTCGGCCAACAATTGCTCCGGCCGCAGGGTGGGCCACCACTCGTCGATCGCGGCGAGGACCTCGGGCGCGCGTTCGACCTCGGTGCGCAGCGCGGCCCGGTCCTCCGCGTCCAGCAGCGGCCGGGCGGGGTCCCCGAGATCCCCGACCCCGTCGCCCTCGGGGGACCAGGCGGCGTCCTCCGCGTGCCCGACGGGATCGGTCAGGGACGCCACGTACTGCTCCGTGAGAGCGTCGATGATCCTCGCCGCGAACGTGGAACGCGCCTGGTTGTGCGGTCGCCGCGTCATCCGGGCCCGGCCGCGGGCGGCGCGGACCACCGCGGGCGTGAGGACGAGGTCGTGTCCCTCGCACCGCACCACCACGTCCGCCCCCGGGGCGAACTGGCGGGCGCGGACGGCGGCCTTGAGGATGTCGACCATGTCCGCCGAGCCCTTGACCTCCTCGCCGCGGAGAGTCTCCGAACCGGTGGCACGGACCCCGGGGTAGAGGTCGGCGAGTGTGCGCAGGACGACTCCCGACTCGCCGAGCGACGGCAGGACGCGTGCGATGTAGTCGAGGAACCGCGCGTTGGGCCCCACGATGAGCACTCCGCTGCGGTCGAGCCTCCGGCGGTGCGTGTAGAGCAGGTAGGCCGCACGGTGAAGGGCCACGGCGGTCTTCCCCGTCCCCGGCCCGCCCTGGACCACCAGGACACCGGCGTGGGGGTTGCGGATGATCTCGTCCTGCTCGCGTTGGATGGTCGCGACGATGTCCGTCATGTGAGCGGAGCGCGCGCTGTCCAGGGCTTCGAGCAGGGCGGATTCCCCCACGACGTCGTCGTGGTCCTCCGGCACCTCACCGTCGACCGGTGCGGTGAGGTACTCGTCGTGGACCCCGATGACCCTCCTGCCGATCGTGCGGAGATGACGACGACGGTGTGCGCCCTCGGGGCGGGCGGTGGTGGCCAGATAGAACGGGCGGCTGTGGTCCGCGCGCCAGTCCAGCAGGAGCGGGGTGAGGTCCTCGTCGTCGTCCCTCAGTCCCACGCGCCCGATCCTCCGGACCTCTCCGTCCTCCATGTCCAGCCGACCGAAGTACAGGCCCAGGTTGGCGGCGTTGAACGCCGCCAGCTCAGACGAATAGAGCCGCGCGAACGACTCCCGCTCCGATCGCGCCTGAGGAGTTCCCCCCGTGCCCCGGAGGACGGCGTCGAGGCGGGCCCGGGTGTCGGCCCGGAGTTCCTCGAGACGATCGAGGAGACGGCCGAGGTGGCGCTGTTCCTCGTCGACGGCGTCGTATCCCGTCATGCGCGCTCCTCTCGGGTGGGGACTGCGCATCGGGTGGGTGTACCGCGCAGTGCAGGACAACCAGGCTACCGGGTCTCGCGCAGGGCCCACCGACGCCGACGACCCCGCCCGTGGGGGCGGGGTCGTCGACTTCCGGTGC
>NZ_JAALDZ010000030.1:0-20748 GCF_014145125.1 Dietzia sp. CQ4
CGCACCGCGGCAGGGCCCGGCCACCATCCAGGGTGGCCGGGCCCTGCCACGTCCGCACCCGAGCCCCGGTCAGAAGGTGCCGTGGCTGGGCGGCCGAACCCTGTCCAGGGCCCACCGGCCCAGGTGGTGGAGCTTCCACCTCTCCGGATCATGAAGGGTGTGGGTTCGGGCGTCGCGCCAGTACCGGGACAGGTTGGCCGATCCGGCGGCGGTGCGCGTGCCTCCGAAGTCGAACAGCTCCGAACCCGCCCGACGCGCAGCTCGACCCGCGGCCACCTTCGCGGCGGCCGTGGCCAGGGACGCCTCAGCGACGGCCCCGGCACCGGGTGTGGTCTCGGCGTGGTGGATCCGCTCCCCCGCCACCACGAGTAGTGCCTCCGCCGACCGCACGGCCAGCTCGAGGTCACCGGCCTGGGCGATGAGGAGCGGATCGTCGGCCGCCCGGTCGACAGCGGCCTCGAACCACGGCCTGGCCTTCTCGGCGAGGCCGGCGATCGTGTCGACCGCACCCCGCGCGAGCCCCGTGTCGATCGCCGCGTGCAGCAGTTGCGCGCGGGTCCCGTACGTGCTCGGCCGGGCCAGGAGCCCCGTGTAGTCCAGCACCAGATCCGGATCCACCACCACGTCGTCCAGGTCGACCGTTCCGCTACTGGTGGTGCGTTGACCGAAGGCGTCCCAGTCGGTGCCGATGGTCACCCCTTCCGCGCCCGCCGGAACATAGGCGATGACGCTGCCGCCGTCCGGCCCGAGCGCCCGCACCGCCAGGATGTCCGCGAAGATCGCACCGGTGCAGTAGAACTTGGTGCCCGAGAGCACCAGCCGTCCCGTGCTGCGGCGAAGTGCGGTGGAATCGTCCCGCGTCGTCCTTCCCCCGAGTTCGGTCTGGGCGTTGGCGACCAGGGCACCATGAAGCACACGCTCGGACAATGATCGCCGCGGGACGTCCGAACCCCCGCGCCAAGCGGCGTCGAGGAACGTGAAATGGCTCTGCGGGATCTGTGCGAGGCTCCCGTCGGCGGCGGCGATCGTGGCGGTGACCGCCGCGACGGTGGAGACGGGTAGACCCGGACCCCCGTACTCCGTGGGTACCGTCAGTGCGAACAGGCCTGCGGCTGACAGCGCCTCCACCTGCTCGACGGGCAGCGCCTTCTCGGCATCACGCACGCTCGCACCCGCGGCGACGGCGGGGGCGAGCGCGCGCGCCGTGGCGATGGCGGACTCGCTCGTGATGGCTTCTCTTTCGCTGACGACGAGCGCCATCAGCTGTACAGGGTGATGGCCGGAGCGGTGTGGTTCAACGTCCAGTCCCCGATCTCTCGCGCCTTGTAGGCCACCGGGTCGTGCACCGTGTGGGTGCGCAGGTTCCGCCAGTGCCGGTCGAAGCCGTAGGTACTGGACGTGGCCCGTGCTCCCTGGATCTCGAACAGGCGCGAGGCCACCTCGAGCGAGACCTTGGTGGTGACGAACTTGGCTTCCGCGATCGCGATCGCGGTCTCGGCGCGTTGCTCCGCACTGAGGCCCGGGCCGAAGTCCAGAGCCTGCTGCAAGGCGGCACCGGCCCGGTCGGCCAACAGAGCCGCGCCGGTGATCCGTGCCCGTTGTTCACCGATCAGTTCAAGGATGTACGGGTCCTCGGTCGCCGAGTCGAGTCCGGAGGTCTCCCACGGGCTCGCGTTGAGTCTCGTCCAGTCGAGCGCCTCGGTGAACGCACCCTCGGCGGTGCCGATGTAGAAGTTGACGAACGCCAGCTGCCAGTGCGGTGTCACCAGCGTCTGATACGGCGAGAACCCGGGCGGGGAGTCCGGATCGCCCAGGATCTCGTGGCGTTCCACCCGGGTATTGCGGAATTCGACTCCTCCGGAGTCGGTCAGCCGTTGGCCGATGGCGTCCCAGTCGCCGTCGGGCTCGAACCCGGGGCGATCGGTGGGCAGGGTGAGGAACACCAGGTCGCCCTGGAACGACGCGGTGACCGAGAGATGGTCGGCCACGCTCGCGCCCGATGCGAATGTCCGGCGCCCGTTCAGCCGGAAGGCGTCGCCGTCACGGGTGAGCTCCAGGCCGTCGGCTCCCCGCGGGTTCTGGACGCCGCCCCAGAACAGCTTCTCCTCCGCGTTGCGTCGTGAGAGTGCCTCGCCCTGCTCGGGCGTACCGAACAGGTGCGGGATCCGCTGTTGGGCGTAGTGATACCCGATGAGGTGGGCGATGGAGGTGTCGCCGCGCGCGATACGGCGGGTGATGTGCTGAGACTGTGCGAAATCCAGTCCCGAGCCGCCGAACTCGACGGGCTCGCCCACCTGCAGCAGGTCGTGCCGGCGGAGCAGGTCGATCTCGGCGGTGGGCGCGGCGTTCGCGCGGTCACGTTCAGCCGCGGTCACGCCCAGTTCCGCGGCGACCAGATCGGCCCGCCGGAGAGCGTCGTCGAATGCGGCCTGGTCGCCGGAGGTGCGCTGCCCTGAGTTGATGGTGGATGTCATCGGTGTCGTCCTTCTGTGATCGGGGAACGGGTGGGCTCGGGCTGAGTCGTGTCAGGTGGCGGGGACGAGGACGCCGTTACGGGCGAGTTCGGACTCGAGCCGCCCGCTGGCGAGCAGGTCTGCCTCGAGTTCGCGGACGAGCGGAAGGATGGTGGCACCGAAGTACTCCACGTCGTCGATGCAGTGCAGGAAACCGAGGAGGAAGAGGTTCACACCCCGCGTCTTGTAGGCGACGATCCGCTCGGCGATCTGCTCGGGGGTGCCGATGAGTCCGGTCCGGAAGCCGTCGTTGTACTGCACGAGGTCCGAGAACTCAGAGTCCTGCCACATCCCCTTGCCGTCGCCGGTCGCACTCCCGGCCTGTCTGACGGCGGATCCGAACCCCTCGACCGCCTCGCGGTCGGCCTTGGCGACGATCTCGCGGAGGACATCGCGGGCCTCGACCTCGGAGTCGCGACCGATGAGAAAGCCGTTGAGCCCGAACTTGACGGTGCGACCGTGCAGGGCGGCCTCGGTGGTCACCTCGACCACCTGCTCGGTGAGTCCGTCGAAGTCCTTGCCGTTGCTGAAGTACCAGTCGGAGACCCGGCCGGCCATGGCCCGGGCGGCCGTGGAGTTCCCACCCTGGAAGATCTCGGGATGGGGCCGGCCCGGAACGTCGAGCGGCTTCGGTCTGAGGTCGAAGTCGTGCAGGCGGTAGAAGTCGCCGGTGAACTCCGCGTGGTCGTCGGTCCAGATGGTGCGGAGGTATCTGATGAACTCCTCGGCTCGGCGGTATCGCTCGTCGTGTTCCAGCCACGGCTCACCCAGCTTGGTGAACTCGTCCTTGAACCAGCCGGACACCACGTTGACCGCGGCGCGGCCGTTCGAGAGATGGTCCGCGGTGGCGAGCCACTTCGCCAGGACACCCGGTTGCCACAATCCCGGGTGGACAGCGGCGATGACCTTCAACCGCTCGGTCGCGAGAAGCAGCGCCAACGAGAAACTCGTCGACTCCTGCTGGTACGCGGCTCCGTAGGACGCGATGTACCGGACCTGGGTGAGCGCGTAGTCGAACCCGTTGTTCTCCGCGGCGACCGCCAGACGCCGGTTGTAGTCGTAACTCCAGTCGGTACGCTGCTCGATCGTCGACACGACCAGCCCTCCGCTCACGTTGGGCACCCAGTAGGCGAACTGCAGTGGTGCGGCGGCGGTCTCGAACTGTTGCTCAGGACTGATTTCGGGCATGGCTGATCAGGACTCCTCACGAGTTGGTCGGGGACGAAAGCGCACCGGCTCACCGGGCGATCGAGGTCCTCGCCTCACCGGTGCTGCGGCCGTGCGGTAAGTCTGCGCACTGAGGCCGCCGACGTCGACGATTCGAATCTCGGTGGTGCTATTGGCAGTGGATCGCCGGGATCAGGAGCCGCCCCCCGACAGTGTCGGAGAACCCGGCGTCACGACGCGCGCGCCACGTCTGAATCATCGGGTCCCGCCTGTATCCGACTGAGACAACTCCGAGACCTGAGTCGGGAATACTCAACTACGGCGGTGAGTTGAACCGTGTGCGATCCCGGAGACGCCGGGCGCATCCCGACCAGTCCTGAAGGAGACCATCATGGCCACCACCACCCGTTTCGATCCGTTCCGTGAGCTCGATCGCCTCCTGGGCGAGGGGCTGCGCAGCGCGACCGCCTCCACCTCGCTGCCGATGGACCTGTACAAGGAGGGCGATCGCTTCGTGGGCCTCATCGACCTGCCGGGCGTCGATCCCTCCAGCATCGACATCGACGTGGAGGACCGCACGCTCACCGTCCGTGCCGAACGCCGCGCGCCCGCGGAGGGTGATGCCCAGTGGCTCATGCATGAGCGTCAGTCGGGCACCTTCGCCCGGCAGCTCGCCCTGGGCAAGGGCCTGGCGACCGACAAGATCGAGGCCGACTACAGCGACGGCGTGCTGCGCCTGGTGATCCCCGTGGCCGAGGAGGCCCAGCCGCGCAAGATCTCCGTCTCCCACGGCGCCCGGAAGGCCGAGCAGGCAGAGATCGTCGAGGGTTCCGCCGACCTCGGGAGCTGACCGCGGTTCTCGTGTCCACCTGACCACCGCCCGGCCCCCCACCAGGCCGGGCGGTGGTTCTCATCCGGCTCGCGCACCCCGGCCGCGTCCACGCGCTCACCTGCCGCCGCACGGCGCACCGGGATCACCCACCACCACCAGTACATCCGTCGCCCGGGACAGCCCCACGTACACCCTCTCGCGGACCCGGTCCATGCCGTCGTGGTGGTTGCACACCAGCACCACGGCGCGGCGCTCCAGGCCCTTGAACCCGAGCACGTGGCCGTAGAAGATGTCCTCGCCACTCCAGAACGTCTCCCAGTAGGTGTCATTCCCGCCTTCCTGCAACTCGACCTGCATCGGGTGCCGCGATCCGGTGGTCAACAACGCGACGTCCCGCGGTTCCCAGCCCTCGTCGAGCAGTCGCATGGCCTCGTCGTCGCCGGCCGACACGGGGTCGGCGCCCTCCGGCACCTCGACGTAACGGACCGCGGGCCCCGAGCCGCCGCGCAGCTCCATCCGTTGTCCCACCAGGGGCAGGAAGGCACTGGCGATCTGACGCGTGTTACGCAGATTGTGATCGAGCACCAGCGGCACCAGGTCGACGGGCGGCCGACCGGTCCGCTGGAACACGCTCTGCCCGGCGTCGCCGACGATCATGAGACGGCCGAGCTCACGATCGCGCAGTGCACCGATCACCGGACGCCACCAGCTGTCGGCGAAGTCCTGGGCCTCGTCCACGATCACGGCGTCGAACCTCTTGCCGTCGGGCAGTTCGTCGGCGAGCTCCGCCATGAGGCGCGGGAGCTCCTCCTCCCACCACCGGACCGTCTCCTCGGACCGCACCCGCTCGTCGGGCCCGGCAGGAGCGCCCCACTCGACGCCCAGCGCGTGGAACTCCCCCACGTACGCAGGCCGTTCGCGTCTCGTCCATCCGCTCGTGACGCGTCTGAGGTATCCCGCGAGGCCGTGCGAGTAGCAGATCAACGCGACGCGCTGCCCGGCCCTCGACAGACGCCGCGCCTGCTCGAGTGCGAGGTAGGTCTTGCCGCTGCCCGCGCCACCACGGATCTCCACGCGCGGCAGCGCGTCGACCGCCCGGAGGAGCACCGATTGCTCGCGGGTGAGCGCGTCGGCGATGTCGGCGTTCTCCGCGGCGCGGGCCACCACATCCCGCTGCGGCAGTCCCCGGCCGCCGAGGACGTCCGCGAGGCGGGTGACGGTGTCCGCGGCGAGGAAGGGTCGATCCCTCGGCCCGGAGTTCCGCGCGAGACGGTAGGCGAGGGTGGCGAGCTGGTCGAGTTGATCACGATCGACGATTCGTTCGCGCTGTATGTCGGGACGTGCGAAATCCCCCGGGATCGAAGCGTGGGGGAAGACCAGCATGTGGGTCCAGCGCTGGTGCTGCCGCGGCCATCGTGGGTCCGCGTCGACATGACCACGCAGGGCGTAGAGGGCATCTCGACACTGGGTGACGGGATCGATCGTGTGCTGCTTGCCGCCGGTCCCCTGTCGCCACCGGCCGTCCTCGATCGTGATCGATCCCGCCTTGATCTCCATCGCCACGATCCCCGCCCCGGGCATGGCCACGAGGACGTCCACCTCGTGCTCCTTCTCCGCGGTGGAGACGCGCTGCCCCACCACGATCAGGCTGTCGTCGGAGAGTTGATCGCGCAGGAGCTCGACGACCTTCTCCTCGGAGGGGTGGCCGTAGACGGGAGTGTCGGGAATGACGCGGGGCATGTTCCAGGAGTACCCGCCCGCGCCTGCGGATCGGGTCGAATCGCCGGGTCCTGCCGACACCGCACCGCGGTGAGACCTTCGCGACACCGTGTCAGCATGATACTGACATGGTGTTAGCATCTTCCCCGTTCCCGATGTCGATGCCGGAAGGCCTCCATGTTTCTCGCCCTACGCGAACTGACCTTCGCGCGATCCCGATTCACCCTGATGGGCTCCGTCGTGGCCCTGATCAGCGTCCTCATGGTTCTCCTCGCCGGGCTGTCCTCGGGACTGGTCAACGACGGCGTCTCCGGCCTGCAGCGCATGCCCGTCCAGGCCGTCGCGTTCGCTCCCGAGACCCGCACCGACTCGGCGTTCACCCGATCCGTGGTCGGGCCCGACCAGGTCGAGGCCTGGGCCGCACGACCCGACGTGTCGGTGGCCACACCGATGGGTCTGTCGATCATCAACGCCAGGACCTCCTCCGGGACCCCGGTGGACCTCACCCTCATCGGCGCGGACCCAGAGGGCCCGCTCGTTCCCGAGGTGGCCGAGGGCCGGGCGCCCGCGTCCGACGGGGAGATCCTCATCAGCGCCACCGCCGCCGATTCCGTCGGCCCGGGCGACACGGTGACGGTCGACCGACTGGGGATCCCCCTCGAGGTCGTCGGCATCGCGGCCGCCCAGCACACCTTCGGCCACGTCGACATGGCCTTCACCACCCTGGCCACGTGGCAGGACGTGCACGCCGGCACCCGCTTCGGCGAGGAGTCGCGCGCCGGCGCCCGTGAGGAGTACAGCGTCGTGGCCCTCGCCGGGGTCGACGGCGAGTTGCCCGACCTGGCCACCGGCGATGCCGCGGCCGACACCTCGGCGCGCACCCTGGAGGAGTCGTTCGACTCCTCGCCCGGATACCAGGCCGAGATGATGACGATGTCGATGATCACCTGGTTCCTGTACGCCATCTCAGCGCTGGTCGTCGGTGCGTTCTTCGCCATCCTCACCGTCCAGCGATCCCGCGAGATCGCTGTCCTGCGCGCCATGGGCGCCTCGACCGTGCGACTCCTGGGCGACGCGATCGGGCAGGCCTTCATCCTGCTGGCGGGGTCCATCGCGGTCGGTGTGGCCATCGGCGTGGGAGTGGGGTCGATCCTGGTGGGCACCGGCATGCCGTTCGCCCTCGAGACCGGACCCATCGCACTCGGAGCCGCCCTCCTCCTGACTCTGGGACTGGTCGGCGCCACCCTCGCCACCATCCGCATCACCGCCGTCGACCCGCACAGCGCACTGGGAGAGAACCGATGACCACCACCACACACACCCGCGACGCCTCCGCCCCGGGCCTTCGCCTGAGCGGTGTCGAGTTGACCTTCCGGGACGGCGACCAGACCGTCTACGCGCTGGCCGGTATCGACGTCGAGGTGGCCCGTGGCGAGGTCCTGGCCGTGGTCGGCCCCTCCGGAGCGGGCAAGTCGAGCCTCCTGGCCGTGGCCGGCGGACTGCTGTCCCCGACCTCAGGCACCGTCGAGGTGGGCGGCCGCGACATCACCGGTCTCGGTCGCCGGGACCTCACCCGGTTCCGGCGCGACCACGTCGGGTTCGTGTTCCAGTCCGGCAACCTGGTGCCCGCTCTCACCGCGCGCGACCAACTCCGGCTCGTGGGAACACTCGGCGGAGACCGGTCCCGGCGTCGCGATCCCGACCACCTGCTCGAGGCCGTCGGTCTGACCCACCGCGCGCGCCGCCGCCCGGCCACCATGTCCGGCGGCGAGCGTCAGCGGGTGGGCATCGCCCGCGCCCTGATGTCCTCGCCCGATCTGCTGCTGGTGGACGAACCCACCGCCGCGCTGGATCGCAGGACCAGCCACGACGTGGTGCGTCTGCTCGCGGAAGAGACCCATCAGAACGGCGTCGCGACGGTTCTGGTCACGCACGACCACGAGATCCTCGAACACTGCGACCGGGTCCTGGAGATGGTCGACGGGCGGCTGCACGCGCACGTGTGACCTGATGGACACGTATGATCGGGCCTCCGCCGAGAAGGTGACGGGAGACCGACATTCCACGTATCGACGCCCCCACCGTGGGCGAACACCGGGACGCCAAGCGTCGGGCCCTGCTCGACGCGGCCCGGTCGATGCTCTCCGAGGCCCCCGGTACCCCTCCCGACATCAACGAGCTGACCACCCGGGCGGGCATGACACGGTCGAACTTCTACACCTACTTCTCCTCGCGCGCGGAGTTGGTCGTCGCCGTGGCGGAGGACCTCATGCCACGGTGGATCGACACCGTCACGGGAGCTGTGCGTGACGCAGGCGGCGGCCGCCGGGGGGTCGTGGCCTACGTGCACACCACCCTGGATCTGGTCGCCGCCGGTGACCACGCGATCCTCACCGCGCTGGCCGCGCAGCTCCCCGACGGCCCGGCGCGCGAGCGGCTGACCCGGATGCACACCGAGATGACCACCCCACTGCGCGAATCGCTCGCCGAGTCCTCCCGATCCGATCCACAGTTGACCACCGAGCTGGTCATGGCCGTGACGTTCAAGGCCTCCGAACTCATCGAGGGCGGGCGGCCACTGGACGAGGTACTCACCGCGGTGGACGCCCTGATCGATCCGCCCGGGTGAAAGGCGAGGTGGCACGGCGACGGGGTCGTGTCCCACCATCGCGCGTCACCCCGGCCCGATCGCCCACCCCGTCGTCATCTGCCCGGCGAATACCGGCAGCCGCGCGAGGATCCGGTTCTGCTCGGCCCGCGGCCGGAAGCCCACGTCCAGGTAGCCCGGTGCCTCCGCCGGCCGGTCGCGCACGAGCGACCGGAACGCCGGCACGAGATCCTGCTCGATGTACTCCCAGCGCGGTTCCCTGTCGGCCCAGTTGAACGCGGGCAGCGGGGTGTGCAGCACCGTCGGCCGGCCGTTGACGTCCGCGCGCACCGACAGCGGGCGGAACCCACCCAGGGTGGAGGCCCCGGGGATATCGGGGGAGCCGCCCACCGTGGTGATGTAGGTGAGCACCCGACCGACGTCCCCTCGGCCGGCCGCCGTCGCGTCCCACTGGTCGGCGATGATCTGGTTCTGCTCCCGCGACGCCATCCGCAGCAGCGCCTCCGACCTGCCGTCCGGTGAGCCCTCGTCGAGTCTCCGCCAGGCCTCGATCGCGTACTCGTCATACGCCCCGCCCGCCGCGAGTTCCCTGACCGCCGGCAACCCCCCTGCCAGGTAGGCCTCGTGCATCGGGACCATGTCCATGAAGATGTTGCGCTGCATGATCAGCAGCCGGTGCAGGTACCAGTCCACGTCCGGTCGCGTGAGCGTCGGACCCGCGGTGGCCAATAATCTCACGTCGCGCGGCATCCCGGCCGCCAGCTCCCACGGCACTCCACCGAGGGCGTCACCGACCCCGGTCCCCACCTCGTGCACCCCGGGCACGCTGAGCACGCCCCCCACCTCGTCGAGGTCCCAGAACCCGGCGGCGAACGACATCCCGGCCAGCCCGGCCATCCCGGTCCACCAGAACCCGTCGTGGGAGTTGTACAGCCGCAGGTAGTTCACGTACACGTTGTCGACCGTCTCCAGGTTCGCCTCCAGCCCCCGGGCCGGCTCCCACTCGTCGAGGTCGATCCCCGCGTTCTGGGCACCGACGACCAGCCAGTACTGACGGGCCAGGGTCCCGTATCGCTCCGGCGCCACGCCCGCGGCCCGCACCACGTCCAGCGCCGCCCCCAACTCGTCGCGATCGGTGGTCATGGAGGTGGAGAAGCCTCCCGCCGACTCACCGTGCGGGTTGTCGGCCGCGACGTCCAGGTAGACGGCATAGGGTTGCGCGCTGACGTGGGCCGGCAGGTGTACGAACGCCAGGACTGCCACGAGGAATGCGGCGATGACCTCGCCGAAGACGCGTTGGGATCGAGTCGTCACTGGTCCCCCGAACCGCTGGATGTGATTCAGGTCACTCTAAGCCAGTCCCGCCGGGCCCGCGACCGGACACGCGGAGCCGCCCACCCCGATGAGGCGGTTCGGGGTGACAGGGGCAACAATGAACCCCGTCCATCGTCGATCAGCTTTCCAGGTGACAAGGAAGTCCACGTGAGCACCTCCATCGATCAGGCCCCGGCCCGGAGCGCAACCCGAGATCTCGCCCAGATCGCGGTGTTCGCCGCCCTCATCGTCGTCCTCGGTCTCCCCGGTCAGATCAGCATCGGCTCCGCCGGGGTGCCGATCACGCTGCAGACGCTCGGCGTCATGCTCGCCGGCGCCCTTCTGGGCTGGCGCAAGGGACTGCTGTCGGTCCTCGCGGTGATCGTGATCGGTCTCGCGCTGCCCGTCCTCGCCGGCGGTCGCACCACCCTCACCGCGCTGGCCAGTCCCACCGCGGGTTTCCTCATCGGCTGGCTCCCGGCCGTCGTCGTGATCGGCCTGCTCACCGCGATGCTGATGCCGCGGTACCGGCTGATCCCCGGGCTGCTCATCAACATCCTCGGCGGCATCGTGGTCATCTACGCCTTCGGCGTGGTGGGCATGCTGATCCGCACCGAGCTGACCTTGACGGCCGCGATCGCGGCGAACGGCGTCTTCCTCCCCGGCGACCTCGTCAAGGCGGTCATCACGGCGGTCGTCGCCGTGCAGGTCCACAAGGCGCGGCCCGGTCTGATCGCCCCGCTGCGTGGGCGTCGTCCGACCCCCGCGTGACCGACCCCCGCGTGGCCGACGACCGAGGCACCGAGATCCGCTTCGATGGCGTCAACCACGCCTACGGTGACCGGACCGTCCTCGCCGACATCGATCTCGTGCTGTCCGAGCGGCGAATCGGGATCGTCGGCGTCAACGGCGGGGGCAAGTCGACGCTCGCGCGGATGATCAACGGGCTGGTCGTCCCCACCTCGGGCACGGTGACCGTCGACGGCCTCGACACGCGCCGCAAGGGCGCGCAGGTGCGCCGCCGGGTCGGCTTCTGCTTCACCGATCCCGACACCCAGATCGTCATGCCCACCGTGGCGGAGGACGTCGAGTTCTCCCTGCGCCGATCGGGCCTGAACCGCGAGGATCGACGACGACGGGTCGACCAGGTACTCGCCACCTACAACCTCTCCGATCACGCCGACCACCCCTGCCACCTCCTGTCCGGCGGTCAGAAGCAACTACTCGCCCTGGCGGCGGTGCTGGTGATCGAGCCCTTGGTGATCGTGGCCGACGAACCCACCACCCTGCTAGACCTGCGCAACCGCGCGCTGGTGGCCGAGACCTTCGCCGGACTCCCCCAGCAGCTCGTGGTGGTGACCCACGACCTGGACCTGGTGGCCGACTTCGACCGCGTGCTGGTGGTGGACGGCGGCCGGGTGGTGATCGACGACGCCCCCGCGGCCGCGCTGTCGGGGTACCGCCGGATCGCGCTGCGTCCGGGCTCGGGTACCGGATCGGGATCGGGATCGGATACCGCTTCGGGGCCGGGGGTCTAGGTGTTCGCCACCTACCAACCCGGGCACTCGCTGCTCCACCGCCTGCCGGCGGGCCTGAAGATCCTCCTGGTCTGCGCGCTGATCCTCGCGGTGTCGCTGTCGGTGCGGGACGCCTGGCACGTGCTGCCCGCGCTGGGGTTCGCCGCGGCGCTCTATGCGATCGGGCGCATCCGGCCGCGCGCCGCCTGGGACCAGGTGCGTCCGGTGCTGCCGATGTTGCTCGCGATCCTGGTGTTGCAGTGGATCGTCGCCGACCTCGACACCGCTCTGCGCGTGAGCGGTGCGCTTCTGGTGGCGGTGGCGGTGGCGGGCCTCGTCGCGCTGACCACCAGGGTCTCGGACATGCTCGACGCGGTCACCAGGGCCGCCCAGCCACTGCGCCGCGTCGGGGTCTCGCCGGATCGGGTGGCGCTCGTACTGGTCCTGACGATCCGGGCGATCCCCCTGCTCGCCCGGCAGCTCCGGCAGGTGACCGAGGCCCGCAGGGCGCGCGGTCTGGGCATGTCGATCAGGGCGCTGGTCGTACCCACCGTCCTCGGGGCGCTCACCACGGCCGACCAGCTCGGCGACGCGTTGGCGGCCCGCGGCGTCGACGACTGAGCGCCCCGGCGGGGCGAACTCCGGGGCCGAGCCCACCCTCCTCGGCGAGTGGTCGCAAATACGCCGAGCGGGAGAATTCGCCCTGGGCAAACGCGATCGAAATCGACCACTCGCTGCCGCTGGCGTCGTACCCACATGCCACCATGAACGCCATGTCCGCGCTGGCCCGCTTCTTTGCCCTGACCCGGCTGAACGCGGAGTCTCCGACCCTCGCGCTGCTGCGCAGCCCGCTTTGGCCGCTGATTGTGGCGGTTCTGAGGGAGATGTTCGAGGGCTCCTCCCGCCGGGTACCGTCAGCGGAGCTCTACGAGTTCCTCGACAGGACGTTGCTGGCGGTGCGCGACTCCGGTGCGGATCTTCCCGGGACCGCACAGTCCTACGTGCGGGCGTGGGTGGACGCCGGCTGGATGCTCAGGCGTCCAGGAACCGCCGCGACCGGCGAGACGGTAGAGCCCACACAGTCAGCCCTGGTGGCCGTGGACTTCCTCGACGGTCTGCAGACCCCGCGTCGCGGACTCACCGTGTCACGGGTCGAGACTCTGACCCGCCAGCTCGAGGACCTCGCCCGGGACACCGATCCATCGATCCAGGGCCGACTCGCGTCCCTCACCCGGGAGCGGGAGCGGATCGATGCCGCGATCGCACGCGTCGAGGCGGGCGAGGTCGAACTCGCGGATCCCGAGCAGGTCCGGGAGAAGGTGGCCGAGATCCTGCACGGCGCGGACGACATCCCCGCCGACTTCGCACGGGTCCGCGCTGAGTTCGACTCGCTCAACCAGGATCTTCGTCGTCGTCTCCTGGACCAGGACGGTGCCCGCGGCGACGTGCTCGACGCGGTCTTCGGGGGTGTCGATCTCATCGGTGACTCGGAGGCGGGTCGGAGTTTCTCGTCGTTCTACTCGGTCCTCCTCGACCCCGAGCGCTCCGCCTCGGTCGACGCGTGGATCAACGACATCCTGAGCCGACCGCAGGTGGCGGACCTCCCGCCGGCCGCGCGCCGCGAACTGCGCTCGCTGTTCGAGGAGATGGAATTGGCGGGCGCCGAGGTCAACGGTGTCCTCACGTCCCTGTCGCGGAGCCTTCGGCACTTCGTCGCGACCGATGCCTACGTCGAACACCGTCAGATGATCGCCCTGATCCGGTCAGCCCGGTCCGCCGCGGCCGAAGCCAGCAGGACGAATGCTGCCCGACCGACCACGTCGATGTCCGTCCCGCTCCGCCGGATCGGCATGTCCGTCCGATCGGTGAGCGCCCTGCGCCTGAGGAACCCCGGGGAGGAACGCGTGGCGGCGGAGGTCTCCCACCACGACACGGGCATGGCCGACCTCTCCGCACTCACCGCGCTCGTGCGCGCCTCGGAGATCGACGAGGTCGAACTCCGCGCCCATGTCGACGACGTGGTGAGCCGACTCGGACCGTCGTCCATCGGCACCGTCCTGCGCGAACACCCCGCCACCCAGGGCGTGGCCAGTGTGGTGGGCCTGCTCAACCTGGCCATCAGGGGCCACGTGCAGGCCCCACCGGACGCCCCGGACGCGACGGAGACCATCACGTGGACAGGCGCGGCCGGTTCCGAGCACACCGCCCGGATCCCTACGCTGGTGTTCACCGCCGACCGATCGAACGAGGAGAACACGTGACGGCTCCCCCGGGAGACGGTGCCCCGCCCACCGCCGCGTCGACCGATGCCCCGGCCGACGACCGCGAGGCGTTGTGGCCCGGAGACACCGGGACGCTGTCCTTCGCGTCCCGACGCGCGCTCGCCCGCCTGCTCACGGGTCCACTGGTGCAGGCGCATCGCCAGCCGGAGATCTGGGCAGCGGTCGTGTCCGACGAGCCCGCGCTCCGCTCAAGGCTCGCGGACGTGTTCCTCGACCTTGTCCTGGACCACGACGCCGGGATCGCGTTCACCCGTCAGGTCGACACCTCCGTCCACGTCGAGGTACCCGCTGTACTCCGAACCGAGACCCTCTCCCATATGGACACCGTCCTACTCCTGCACCTGCGGTCGGAGTTGTCAGTGGCCCAGCCCGGCGAACGGGTGATCGTCGACCGCACCGACGTCGCCGAACAGATCGACGTCTATCGCCAGGTGATCGACTCCGACCGGGCCCGCTACACCCGAAAGTTCGACGCCTCGTGGAACCGGCTCAAGACGTACTCGCTGCTCACCGAGACCGAGACCGAGGGACGTGCCGAGGTGTCTCCGGTCCTCCGGCACCTCTTCGATGCCGACGTGGTGGCGGGTATCCGCGACGAGTACCGGGGGTTGATCGCCGCGCACGGCGATGCCTCCGACGAGGGCGCCTCCCTGTTCGACGACGACGAGGCGGACGACGATGCCGGATGATCTGAAGTTGCCCGGTATGCCGGAGCACCCCGGGCAGAGGCGGCTCTCGCGAATCCAGGTGTGCAACTGGGGCACGCTCGACGGGTATCACGACGTCGCGGTCCCCAGGAAGGGCTTCCTGGTCACCGGCGGTTCCGGCTCCGGCAAGTCGACCCTGATAGACGCGGTCTCCGCCGTACTCGTCCCGCCCGCTCACCTCCGGTTCAATGCGGCGGCCCAGGAAGAGGCCGGCCGGGGCTCCGGGCGCACGCTCGTCTCGTATCTCCGCGGCGCGTGGCGCCGAGGGGCCGACGGCGAGACGGGCGACCTCGCCTCCGTCTACCTTCGCCCCAAGGCCACTTTCTCGGCCATCGCGCTCACCTACTCGAACGGGACGGGGAGCAGTGTGACGCTGCTGCTCCTGCTCTACGCCCGTTCGGGCGACAACTCCGCGACCGGGATCAAGCGCCTCCACGGCGTCGCCGAGCACCCCTCCGACTCCCCCCTTGATCTGACGGAGATGTTCGGTCACCTGCGCAACGGGATCGACAAGCGAGCGCTCAAGCGCGAGTTCCCGGACATCAGGTTCCACGACAGCTATTCGGCCTTCGCCGCGGCGTTCCGGCGCCGGCTGGGCATCGCGTCGGAGGCCGCGCAGTTGCTCCTCCACCGGACTCTGTCCGCCAAATCCCTGTCCAGCCTCGATCAGCTCTTCCGGGACTTCATGCTCGACGAGCCGGACACGTTCGCCGTGGCCGACCGGGCTGTCGAGCAGTTCGCCGAACTGCGGGAAGCGCACCGGTCGGTGGTCGACGTCCGTAGACAGATCTCTCACCTCGAGCCGCTCGCGGACCTGAGTGCCTCACGGATCCAGGTGCTGGGGAGGGCCGAGGAACTCGACGCCGAGAGCTCGGCCTTCCCGGCCGTGCAGGTGGCCGTTACCACCGCGCTGGTCGAGGAGGAGCTGTCGACCGAGCGCGGAGCCCTCGTCGCCGCCGAGGCCGCCGTCGCCACTGCCCGTGATCAGCTCGACTCAGCCAGAACGACCAGCGACGACCTCCGCTCCCGGTTGCGGGGCAGTGCGGGCGCCGGGCGCGACGAGCTCGCGCGGGAGCTGGGCCGCGCGCTCGACCACGCAACGTCGGTGACCTCCCGTCGCGAACGGGCGGCCACGGAGCTCGAGCGACTCGGCGGCACACTTCCGGCCACCGCCGAGGACTTCGCCGTCCTCCTCGCCAGGCTCGACCGGGACGACGCGGACCAGGAAGCCGAGCGAGCGCGTGATCGGAAGAAGCTCCGCGAGGTCGCCGGGGACCTCAACGAGGAGTCGAGCACCCTCGCCCGTGTGACGGCCGACCTCCAGGCGCTGCTCCGTCACCGCTCGAACATTGATTCGCGCCTCTTGGCAGCGCGGGACCTGGTCTGTCGTGCGGCTGGGGCCAATCCCCGCGAACTCCCGTTCGCGGGCGAGTTGCTCGATGTGTCCTCCGAGCATGCGAGGTGGCGGCCGGCAGCCGAACGAGTGCTCTCCGGCTTCGCGCGGACGATGCTCGTCCCCGACCATCTCCGCGCCGCGGTCACGCGCGCGGTCAACGACACGCATCTGGGCATTCGGCTGGTCTACGAGGTCGTCGACACCACCGATGACTCGCCTGCCAAGAGGACCGGCCCGGACAGCCTGGTCCGAAAGATGGAGCCCGCCCCCGGTCCGTTCCAGCAGTGGATGCGTCGTCGACTCGCGAGCGAGTTCGACCTGACCTGCGTCGAGTCCTCCGACGAATTGGGCGCCCTGGAGCGGGCGGTCACCCTGCACGGCCTCATCAAGCGTGGTCGGAGGTTCGAGAAGGACGACCGACGCAGCATCGACGATCCGGCGGTCTTCCAGCTGGGTGGTCTCAACGACGCCAAGGTGGAGGCGCTCACCGCTCGGCGCGATCAGATCCAGTCCCGGATCGACTCCGCGGAGAGCCGGTGGGCGGCGCTGGAGAACCTCGACGCCGATCGACGCTCCCGGCAGCAGGCGGGAGCTGCGCTCCGCGGACTGCGGTGGGAGGAGATCGACTCGACCACCGCCCAACGACGGGCCGACGACGCCCGAGAGCGGCTCGACCGGTGGCGCGAGGCGCACCCGGAGGTTGCCGAGATGGAGCGGGAACTACGTGATGCCGAGGAGTTCCAGTCGCGGGCGCAATCGACATACGATGCGGCCACCGGTGACCGAGCAGTCGCGGCGAACCACGTCGCCGGGCTGCAGGCCCGCCTCGCGCAATTGGCCGAGCGTAGTGCCTCCGAAGAGTCCCACGGTGCTGCCGATCCCGACGCCGCCGACCGGATCCACGCGCGCCTGTCCGCCGCCACACGCAGGCTGACGGCCGACAACGTGCAGGACGTGTGTCAGCGGGCCGAACGCGCGATCGCGGTGGAGCAGTCGGCCACCGCCACCGAGCGCGACCGCATCCACCGGCGCATCACGGCGATCCTCACCTCATATCTCGAGATCTGGCCCACGATGAAGGCCGACCTCAAGTCGGACCCGGAGTTCGTCGGTGAGGCGGTGGAGGTGCTCGTCCGCCTGCGGCGGGACAGGTTGGCCGATTTCGAGGAACGCTTCCTCGGCCTCATCGGCGAGATGCAGACCCGCAACCTGGGCGAGCTCGCCCGCCGCATCCGCCGGGCCCGGTCGGAGATCGAAGCCAAGATCCGACCCGTCAACGAGTCCCTTCATCGATCGGAATTCCAGTCGGGACGCTGGTTGCAGATCGAGGTGCGGGACCGGCGCTCGGAGACCGTCACCGACTTCCTCGGTGACCTGGAAACGGCCCTGACCGGCGCACTCGACAGCCGCACCGTGGACGCCGCGGAGGCGGGTTTCGCCGTGATGTCACGTCTGCTCGACAAGCTCGGGTCGGCGGACGCCGGCGACCGTCGCTGGCGGCAGACGGTGCTGGACACCCGCAAGCACGTGGGGTTCATCGGCATCGAAATCGACGCCGACGGCGCCCCGACCAACTACCACGATTCCTCGTCCGGGCTGTCCGGCGGGCAGGCGCAGAAGCTGGTGTTCTTCTGCCTCGCCGCGGCGCTGCGCTTCCAGCTGGCCGACATCGACGCCGACGTCCCCGGCTACGGGACGGTCGTTCTGGACGAGGCGTTCGACCGCGCCGATCCCGAGTACACGCGTCGGGCGATGGACGTGTTCACCGACTTCGGTTTCCACATGGTCCTGGCCACCCCGCTCAAGCTCCTGCAGACCCTCGAGCCGTACATCGGCGGACTCGTGGTGGTGGGCAACGACGACGGCAGCCACTCCCGGATCGAGCGCGTCACCTGGGACGAGGCCTGATGGTGGCTACCCGCTCGGAGCCGCGCGACCCAGACCAACTGACGGCCGCGTGTGCCACCCGGTTCGCCCGGGTCCACCGTCGGTGGCTCGCCGACCCCTTCGGCGGGGACGCCGAGGTCGTCCGGTTCAGCACGGCGCCGCCGACCGCCGCGAACGCAGCCGAAGACCCCAGTGGGACAGCGGCGTGGATCAGGCGATGGCGCGAGTTCGAGAGCACCCATGGAGGACCCGATGTCCGGCTGACCTGGGCGGACCGCCGCCTGCCCGGGTTCGGGGTCGTACCGCTCCCGCAACGCGTTGAAGTGGTCGGCGCCGACACCATCGCCCACATCGCGGACCGGGCGTCGCGGTGGGCTCGGCTGCTGAACCGCACGCTCCGGATCATCGACCTCGGGCCCGATCACTCCATGCTGCGCCGCGCCGCCGCAGAGACCTCGGCCACCTGGGAGGACTGGGAGGAGGGCGCGTTCGACCAGCTCCTGGCAGTGTGCCGCTGGGCACTCGCGAACCCCACCGCCGGGCGTCGTGCCCGCGAGATCGCGGTCCCGGGGGTCGACACCAAGTGGATCGAGACCCGGACCCGGGTGGTCGAGGTTGTGCTCGACGCCGCTCGGGCCGGCGTCGACGACGCGGTCCGCGGGACGGCCACCGGGCTGGGATTGCTGGGCCCGGACGTCCGCATCCGCATGAGGGTGCTTGATCCGGACATCGCGTTCCCGTTGCGTGACGTCGAGAGCCCGGTCGATCAGCTCGCCACTCTGTGGCGTACCTCGGGGGGACCGCCTCACCTCGTCGTCGTCGAGAACCTCACCACCTTCCTCGCCCTGCCGGACCTCCCCGAGACCGTCGCGTTGTTCGGCCGGGGGTTCGCGGTCGACGCCGTCGCCGTCCTGCCCTGGGCACTCCGCGCTCACATCGCGTACTGGGGCGACCTCGACTCGCACGGCTTCGCGATCCTCGACCGTCTACGCCATCACGCCCCGCACGCCGTGAGCGTTCTCATGGACACCGAGACCCTGGACGCATGGCGCGAGTATGCGGTGCCCGACCCCTCGCCGACCCGGGCCGCGCCATCGCGCCTCACACCGGATGAGCTCGACGCGCTCGAGGCGCTGACGACCGGCGGGGACCTCCGGCTCGAGCAGGAGCGCATCCCCTGGGACTGGGCGCTCCCGCGCCTCCACGCAGTGTGGAGCTGAGCCCGGACACCGTCGGCCAGGTCCCCTGGGGTCGTCAGGGCAGTCCGCGGACCCACCACTCGCCCACCATCTTCTGAACGCTTCACGCGACGCGGTGAGTTGCGGTGATCGGGTCGCGTCGCCCGCAGGGTCGATGACTGGATCAATCGGCGCGCCCAACTCCGGGGCCGAGTCCACCCTTTTCGGCGAGTGGTCGCAAGTACGCCGAGCGGGAGAATTCGCCCTGCGCAAACGCGATCGGAATCGACCACTCGGCGGGGCGGGGTCGGCGGGGCGCGGTCGGCGCGGCGGTGCGGACGAGGCGCGGTCGGTCGAGCACTGCACGTAGCGCCGCTGTGTGAGACGCGGCGCTGAGTATCGTTGGGATCATGCCCCGCACCCATCGGAGAACCGCCCGCGGCACCTCCGCCCACGCCCCAGTCGACCGTCGCCCGGAGGCTTCCGCGGAGGTGGCCGTGCGCTCGTCCCCCGTCGCGGGTCTTCTCGGTTCGGTCTTCGGGGTCGCGGCGGCGGTGACGCGCCTGGCACGACCCAAGGCCCTGCACCCCAAGGGCATCGTCGCCCAGGCGACGCTGAGCGTGACCGGGGTCGGCCGAACCGGTTCACCGCTCCTGGACATCACGGGCAGGTGGCCGGCGACGATCCGTTTCTCGCGCGCCGTGGGTCTGCCGGACGTCGTCCCCGACATCGGCGGGATGGCCATCCGCATCCACGCCGACCGCCCCGTCGACATCCTGCTCGCGAGCACGGGCCTGGGTCCGATCAGTCGTTACGTACTGACCACGGGATGGCGCACGACCGGCCGCACCATGACCTCGATGTTCCCCGTCAGGGTCGCCGGGCGGCAGCTGTTGTTGGCCGCCATCCCGACAGGCGACGGCGGCACGTGGACCCTCCAGCACGCCACTCCGCTGGGCAGATGGGAGACCCTCGGGCGTGTGACGGTGGACACCTGGGAGGACGACGACGAGAACCTGCACTTCGATCCGGTGGGGAACCGCCTGCCCGGATCGCGGTATCCGCGTCTGCTCGGCGCGTTGCGGGATCCGTCGTACCCGGCGCCCGACGAGGGCCCGGAGACGACCTGATCCGCCCGAGCGCTCAGGATTCGGCCGCACCCCTGCGCCAGTAGCCCATGAACGACACGGCCCCCTTGGGGATCCCGGCGCCGTCCACGGCGAGGCGGCGCATCGCGCGGACCAGCCCCGCCTCTCCGGCCAGGAACACATACGGGTCCCCGGCGGAGACGGTGGTGGCCGTCTGCCATTCCCGCTCGGCGGGACGGCGCCCGTCGAGGACCGACTCGACGCATCCCTGACCCACGCCCAACAGTCCGGCGAGGTGATGGACGAGCGCGTGTCCCCGCTCACCGGACCGCGAGAGCAGGGTGACGGTCTCCGGCGCCTCGGCCGACAGCGCGCGCACGTCGGCCGGTGTCGGCAACTCCAGGACGATCCGGACCTCTCTCGTCCCCCGTGGCTCCGCGGCCAGCTCCCCGGCGATGGACAGCAGGGCCGGCGCCGCGGTCTCGTCACCCGCGCACACCACCCGGCCGGCGGCTCCGGGAGCCCACGCCGCCCACGGGG
>NZ_JAALDZ010000310.1:0-4005 GCF_014145125.1 Dietzia sp. CQ4
GGTCGCCGTGTCCTCGCGGCCTCGGCGGCGTTCGGTCTCGCCCTGAGCCTCACCGCCTGCACGATCGGCGAGACCGGCGACGACGACACCCCCGCGGGCACGACCACAGCGGTGGCCGAGGCGCCCCGGGACCAGCCGACGAGCGCACCGGGCGCGCCGGACGCAGGCGTCGACCAGTTGGTGCTGAACGCCGACGACGCCCCCGAACTGGGCCTGTCCCCCGTCTCGTCCGAGGACATCGCGGGAGGGGTCGGCGCGCTGGAGGACATCGCCGCGGGGATCCGTGTCGACCCCGAGCGTTGCGCGGATTTCAGCCAGGACGCCTTCCTCGCCCAGGCCGAACCGGGCGCGATGGCGATCCAGGCGGGCCAGAGCGGGAACTCCGCGTACGCGGTGTCCGTGACGACGGTGACCGACAGCCTTCCCGCTCGTGAACAGCTCATCGCCGACTGCCCGACCATGACGGTCACGATCCCCCTCGAGGGGACCGAGGTGACCACCCGGGCCGAGAACTCGCTGCTGGAACTCCAGGCTCCCGAGGGCGTGGAGCACTTCGCCGCCATCTCGCAGACCAACACCATGGACATGATGGGTCAGGAGATGCTCACGGGGAACGTCCTGATCACCGGGGTCGTGCGGGGGATCGGAGTCTCCGTCACGGTCGCCAACGGTGTGGGGCCGGTCTCCGACGTGGAACGGGACACGGCTGTGGACGCCTTCGGCAAGCAGGTCGAGAAGATCCGGAACGCCTAGCCCCGGGCCCGGGGCCACCGCGGGTCAGGCCCGCTGGGACGAGATGGAGACGACCTCCCCGGTGAGGTAGGTGGTGTAGTCGCTGGCGAGCATGGCGATGGTCGCGGCCACCTCCCAGACGTCGGCGGCCCGCCCGAACGCCTCCTTGGCGGCGAGCTCGTCGAGGAGCTCGGCGGAGGCCGACTTCTCCAGGAACGCGTGGCGGGCGATGGAGGGCGCGATCGCGTTGATGCGCACGCCGAAGTCGGCGCCCTCGATCGCGGAACACCGGGTGAGCGCCATGACGCCGGCCTTGGCCGCCGCGTAGTGCGCCTGCGCCCGCTGCGCGCGCCACCCCAGCACCGAGGCGTTGTTGACGATCACCCCGTTGTGGGGCACGTCGCGGAAGTACCGCAGCGCCGCGCGGGTCGCGCGGAACGTGCCGTTGAGCGTGATGTCCAGGACCCGGTCCCAGTCCTCGTCGGTCATGTCGACCAGCTCACCCTCGCCTCCGAAGCCGGCGTTGTTGACCAGCACGTCGATGCGGCCGAGCTTTTCGGCGGCGCCGGAGATCAGCGCGTCGACGTCCGAGGTCGACTGCACGTTGCAGGTGATGGCCTCGAACCGCTGCTCGGGGAACTCGGCGGCGAGCGTGTCGCGGGCCTCGTTCATGCGGCGCTCGTGGAAGTCCGACACCAGCACGTCGGCACCCTCGAGCGCGGCGCGACGTGCGGCCGAGAACCCGATCCCCGTGCCGGCGGCCGCCGTCACCACGACCTTCTTGCCCGCGAGCAGCCCGTGTCCCGGGGTCTCCTCGGGCACCGTGGACAGCGGGGACGCGGCGAGGGGGGACTTGTGCTGGGTCATGACGGCCTGGCCTCTCGGGGTAGTCCGAGCACGCGCTCGGAGATGATGTTGCGCTGGATCTCGTTGGATCCGCCGTAGATGGTGTCGGAGCGGGTGAACAGGAAGAGCCGCTGCCACCGCGCCAACTCGAGATGCTCCGGGTCGTGCAGGTCGTTGGCCGCGCCCTCGGAGTCGTGCGTGGGCCCGGTGAGCGACTCCGCCCCCTGCACGGTCATCGCCAGCTCGCCCAGATCGCGGTGCCAGGTGGCCCACAGGAGTTTGGCCGCGGAGGCGTTACCCCCGGAGGCGTCGCGCTCGGCGAGGGTACGCAGCGCATGGGCGCGGATCACCTTGAGCCCGACCCAGGCGCGCGTGATCCGTTCGCGCACCGCGGGGACCTCCGCGCTGCCGTTGGACCGGGCCATGGCCACGATCTGGTCGAGCTCGCGGGCGAAGCCCACCTGTTGACCGAGCGTGGACACACCCCGCTCGAACTCCAGCAGGGTCATGGCGACCTTCCAGCCCTCGCCCCGCTCCCCCACGATCATCCCGGCGTCGGTGACGGCATCGTCGAAGAAGACCTCGTTGAACTCCGAGGTCCCGGTGAGCTGCTGGATCGGCCTGATCTCGACGCCCGGCTGGTCCAGCGGCACCAGCAGGAAGCTCAGGCCTTTGTGACGGCTGGTCCCCTCCTCGGTCCGGGCCACGACGAACACCCACTGGCTCAGGTGCGCCAGGGAGGTCCACACCTTCTGCCCGTGCAGATGCCATCTGCCGTCCTCGCCCAGGCGCGCGGTGGTGGACACGTTCGCCAGATCGGATCCGGCGCCGGGCTCGGAGTACCCCTGCGCCCACAGTTCGGTGACGTCGAGGATCCGCGGCAGGAAACGGTCCTTCTGCTCCTGCGTACCGTGCGCGATGAGGGTGGGCCCGAGCAGCGTCTCGCCCAGGTGCGACACCCGCGCCGGGGCGTCGGCCTTGGCGTACTCCTCGTGCACGCGGACCTGCTGGCTCAGGGATGCACCGCGGCCGCCGTACTCGACCGGCCAGCCCACGCAGGTCCACCCGGCCTCGGCCATGTGCCGCTCCCAGGCCAGGCGTCGGGCGAAGAACTGGTGCTCGCTGCCGGGTCCGCCGGTGCCCTTGATCTCGGCGAAGTCTCCGGTCACGTTGTCGTCCAGCCACGCGCGGAACTCCGCGGCGAACTCGTCGTCGGTCATCTCCGACGCCGGCCTGGTGCTCTGGGTCATGGGGCCACTCTACCAAGCACTTGCTTGGTTTGCCGGAACCGGCCGCCCCCACTGACCGCGTCGGGTGTGATGGTCGACATGAGCACACCCGTCACGCCCCTGGAGGGCAAGGTCGCACTGGTCACCGGCGCCGCCCGGGCACAGGGCCGGGCCCACGCCGTCCGTCTCGCCTCGGAGGGCGCGGACGTCGTGGTCACCGACATCTGCGCCCCCGTATCCGAGTCCGTCTCCTACCCGGCGCCGACACCGGACGATCTCGCCGAGACCGTTCGCCTGGTCGAGGAGGCCGGGGGCAGATCCCTCTCGGCCGTCCTCGACATCCGGGAACTGGGCCCGCTGCAGGACCTGGTCACCCGCACCATCGCCACCTTCGGCCGGCTGGACATCGTCGTCGCCAACGCCGGCGTCCTCAACTGGGGCCGGCTGTGGGAGCTGCCGGAGGACGACTGGGACATGGTCATCGGCGTCAACCTCAGCGGCACGTGGCGGACGATCCGCGCGGCGGTGCCGGCGATGATCTCCGCGGGCAACGGCGGGTCGATCATCATCGTCAGCTCGTCGGCGGGCCTCAAGGCCACGCCGGGCAACGGGCACTACTCGGCCTCCAAGGCCGGCCTGGTCGCGCTGACCAACTCACTCGCCCTCGAGGCGGGCGAGTTCGGCATCCGGGTCAACTCGATCCACCCGTACTCGGTGGACACGCCGATGATCGACCCCGACGGCATGGCGGAGATCTTCGGCCGGTTCCCGTCTTACCTGCACAGCTTCTCGCCGATGCCCCTCAAGAACGTCCTCGCGGACGGCGTCAGCACCCTGGCGGACTTCATGCCCCCCGAGGAGGTCGCCGACGTGGTGTCGTTCCTGGCCGGGGACGGTTCCCGCTCGATCTCGGGGGTCCAGGTCCCGTTCGACCGGGGCGCGCTCAGGTACTGAGCACGGGGCCGACCAAGCAGGTGCTTGGTACCGTGGTGGGCGCCACACCCGCAGCACCCGAGGAGTCCGCGATGAACGACAGCTCCACCGCCGCCCCCCGCGACGTCGAGACCACCGCCGCCGCCCTGCGCCGGGCGGCGGCACTCTGGCCGGATCGCGAGGCGGTCGCCGACGTCCAGCCCGGTCAGGACACCCGGTGGACGTGGGCGCAGCTGCTCGACGAGGTCCGCCGCTTCGCCGCGGG
>NZ_JAALDZ010000311.1:0-4745 GCF_014145125.1 Dietzia sp. CQ4
GCCGGGCGGGCCGCACATCGCGGCCCGCCCGGCGACGGTGGGTTACTACGGCGTCAAATAGCGGACGCCGAGAATCGAAAGAGGTAGCACATGCTCATCTCCCAGCGGCCCACCCTCACCGAGGAGGTCGTCTCCGAGAACCGCTCACGGTTCGTGCTCGAGCCCCTCGAGCCCGGTTTCGGCTACACCATCGGCAACTCCCTGCGTCGCACGCTGCTGTCGTCCATCCCGGGCGCGGCCGTGACCAGCATCCGCATCGAGGGTGTCCTGCACGAGTTCACCACCGTGCCGGGCGTCAAGGAGGATGTCACCGACATCATCCTGAACCTCAAGGGCCTGGTCGTCTCGTCCGTCGAGGACGAGCCGGTCACCATGTACCTCAAGAAGCAGGGCCCGGGAGCCGTCACCGCCGGTGACATCGTCCCGCCGTCCGGCGTCGAGGTGCACAACCCGGACCTGCACATCGCCACTCTCAACGAGAAGGGCCGTCTGGAGATCGAGCTGGTCGTCGAGCGCGGTCGTGGCTACGTCCCCGCGGGGCTCAACAAGGACGCGGGACACGAGATCGGCCGCATCCCGGTCGACTCGATCTACTCGCCCGTCCTCAAGGTCACCTACAAGGTCGAGGCCACCCGTGTGCACCAGCGCACGGACTTCGACCGCCTGGTCCTGGACGTCGAGACCAAGAACTCGATGACCGCCCGTGACGCCCTGGCGTCCGCGGGCAAGACGCTGGTCGAGCTCTTCGGCCTGGCACGTGAGCTCAACGACGAGGCCGAGGGCATCGAGATCGGGCCCAGCCCGGCCGAGGCCGATCACATCGCCGCCTACGGCATGCCGATCGACGACCTGGACCTGTCCGTCCGGTCCTACAACTGCCTCAAGCGCGAGGGTGTCCACACCGTGGGCGAGCTCGTGGCGCGCAGCGAGTCGGACCTGCTCGACATCCGCAACTTCGGTCAGAAGTCGATCGACGAGGTCAAGGTCAAGCTCGTCGAGCTCGGCCTGTCGCTCAAGGATGCGCCCCCCGGGTTCGATCCCGCCTCGGTCGCCGGCTACGACGCCGAGACCGGGACGTGGACCGACGAGGGCGGCGAGGATTACGCCGAGACCGAGCAGCTCTGACGAGCTCTCAGCACACCATTCCTAGGAGAATCTGATGCCCAAGCCCAAGAAGGGCGCCCGCCTCGGCGGATCCCCGGCCCACCAGCGGCTCATCCTGTCGAACCTGGCCACCCAGCTGTTCGAGCACGATGCGATCCGTACCACGGAGACCAAGGCGAAGCTGCTTCGTCCGTACGCGGAGAAGCTCATCACCAAGGCGCGCCGCGGCACGCTGGCCGACCGTCGTGAGGCCGCCAAGCTCGTCCGCAACAAGGACGTCCTGCACAAGCTGTTCGCCGAGATCGGCCCCCGGGTCGCCGACCGCGACGGTGGCTACACCCGGATCGTCAAGCTCGAGAACCGCAAGGGCGACAACGCGCCCATGGCGATGATCGCGCTCGTCACCGAGCCGCTGGCGTCCGCCGAGGCCACGCGCGCCACCCGCGCCGCCGCCTCCAAGAAGTCGGCCGACACCTCGGCCACGGAGTCCACCGACGACGTGACCACCGATGAGGTGACCGCCGAGGCCGAGGCCAACAGCCCGATCGCCGATCAGGTGGAGGCCGCCGACGACGCCGACGTGGACACCGCCGAGGAGACCGCCGACGCGGTGTCCGAGGACACCACCCACGCCACCAGCGAGGACACCGACAAGGCCTGAGTCGCGTCAGGCCCGATCCGTCACGGATCCGGTGTGAGGGCCCCGCCCACCGCGTCACGCGGTCGGCGGGGCCCTCGTCGTCGTCCGGTCGTCGTCCCGGCGGTCCCCGTCAGAGAACGGCGCCCACGGCCTCGGCCATCGCGCGGTGCCCCGCCGCGGTCGGGTGCATGGGATGCGACCCCGTCTCCTCGCCGGTGAAGTCGGTGTAGCGCTCCGTGGCCGGCGCGCAGGCGTGGCGTTCGGCGGCGTCCGCGGGCTGGACCACGTCCGCGCCCGCCCGTGCGGCGGCGTCCGAGACGATCATGTTGATCCGCTCTGTCACGTGCCGTGTCCAGGTGAAGTCCCCCGGGCTCATCCCGGAGACGAACTCACAGCCGCCGTCGTCCGGGACCAGCGGGAGGTAGGCGGTGGTGACGATCCGCGCGTCGGGGGAGCGGTCGCGGATGCCGTCGTACACGCCGTCCAGCCGGGCGCCGAGGGCGTCGAGCCGGTCGGTCACGGCCACCTCGAGTCGGTCGCGGCACGGTGCCCCGGTCTCCGCCCGCGGGGTCTGGAGGATGCACCCGACCATCGCGCCGAACCCGATGTCGTTGCCGCCGATCGACAGGGTCACCAGGTCCGTGTCCGGGGTCAGGGCGTCGAACTGGGCAGGTGCCTCGGCGAGCTGGGGCCCGGTCATGTGGGTGGTCTCCGCGCCGCCACACGTGACGTCGACGAGCTCACCCACGTCCTCGCGCTCGGCGAGCAGCGACGCGTAGTTCGCCGTGGAGCGCAGGCATCGCGCGGGCCCGCTCGTGGGGGCGTCGGTCGGACCCAGGGCGGCGAACGAGTCGCCCAGGGCCACGTAGCGGGCGTAGGTCGGGCCGGCGTCGGGAGCGAGGCCGGTGGCGGCGGTGAGGGGTCCGGCCTGCGGGCCCTCGTCGTCGTCGCCCGAGGTGCACGCCCCCAGGGTGGACGCGGTGGCGAGCGCGGTGGCGGCGAGGACAGCGATCCGGCGAGACGTCATGTCCCCATCCTGGCCGAGCCGGGAGCGGGGCGTCAGACGTCCACCCCGGTCCGGCGCAGGATCCGCAGGGCGGCGACCGTGATCCACGGGTTCGGTTCGCGGGGAGGCGGGTACTCCACGTGGGTGACACCGGGGTAACCGCGCGCACCGCACCAGCGGCCGTCCCGGCGTCGCCGCCGGAGGATGTCGAGGCCCTCGGCGAGTCTGCCGTCGCCCACCACACCGGCGTGGGTGACGGCGTCGAGGCCGCGCAGTACGTCGTACCGCCACCGTGCGGGGTGATGGAGGCGGGTGAACTCCGGGCGGATCACCTGGCCGGTCCGGTGGCTCCGGAACAGGCGGTGGACGAGGAGGAACTCGACGGCCCCCGCCCGCGCCTCGGCGACCTCGTCGGCGCGATGCGTGTGCCCGGTCGCGAGGTAGGCGGTGAACCCCTCGATGACGCACGTGGTGGTGTGCACGGAGGAATGCGTGGCCCCCGACCGCGTGCTCCGACAGTTGAAGCCGCCGTCCGCCATCCGCTCGACGAGGATCGCGTCGACCACGCCGGCCAGCAGAGGGGTGTCCGCCCCGAAGTGGCCGCAGTAGGTCAGCGCCATGCCGTTGATGCACACGTCGCTGCGGGGCGAGGACAGGCCGGCGCTCAGGCCGCCGTCGTCACAGCGCGGCGCCTCCAGGACCATCCGCGCGGACCCGGCCGCGCGGGGCTCACGAGGGTCCAGGCCCAGCCACGCGAGCTCGAGCAACGTGTAGTGGGTACTGGTCCACTTCGGCTGGTAGAAGCCCGACCCCCAGTGCCCGTCCGAGCGCCGCACGTCGAGGATCTCCGCGCCCACCCCGGAACCGGCGATGGCGGACCGCAGCACGGGGTCGTCGTCGCCCTCGAGATCGCGGGCGGCGAGGTACGCGGTCGACGGGTCGGCCGAGCGCAGCCACGGCAGCACGTCGGGGTGGGCGGTCATGGCGTCGGTAGTGCGCGCTGGATCCGTCGGAGGGTCTTCTGCCCCCACACGTAGTGGCTCGAGGTGGCCGAGACGAAGTACGAGCCGAGGGTGGTGCTCTTTGTCCAGGCGTAGTGGCCGCGGGTGAAGAGCTCGTCGTCGGAATGCGAGGCGATCGCCTCGAGGCACCGGGCGTGGCTGCCCGCGAGGAGGTCGACGGCGTCGGCGTACGACGTGCCCAGGTAGCGCTCGCGGATCTCGGCGTTGATCGCCGGCGTCTCGCGCCAGGTGCGACCCTCACCGGGGATCCGGGGCGTGCCGCCGGCCTGACCGGCCTCCGCCCAGCCCAGCGCGAGGAGCTGCCAGGCGTGGATGTGGGTGAGGACGTCGCGCGGGTGCCGGGAGGTGTCCTCGATGTCCGCCTCCCAGGTGAGGTCGGCCACCACCGCGGGGTCGAACCGGCCGAGCGCGAGGCGCAGCCGCTCGTACTCGCGGGCGGCCGCCTCGAGGAGTGCGGACCTGGTGGTCGGGCGCGGCATGACCCGAGCCTGCCACGGCCGGGGCCGGTGGGCTAGCGTCGACGGTCATGATCACCCCGTCGGAGTTCGCGTCCGACACGCCCACCCGCCGGATCCGCCTCGACGTGGCCTACGACGGCACCGACTTCTCCGGGTGGGCCCGCCAACCCGGCCTGCGGACGGTGTGCGGCGTCCTGGAGGAGAAGCTCGGGACGGTGCTGCGGAACCCCGTGACCCTCACCGTCGCCGGACGCACCGACGCCGGGGTCCACGCCCGGGCCCAGGTCTGCCACCTCGACGTGGACCCGGCCTGGCTGGACCAGCGGTCGTTCGGCGGGCGTCCCGAGGCGCTCGTGCGCCGACTCGCCCGGCTGCTGCCCGCCGACATCGCGGTGATGGACGCCCGCTGGGTCCCGGGGGAGTTCGACGCCCGCTTCTCCGCGCTGCGCCGGCACTACGAATACCGGCTCACCACCGCGCCGTGGGGGCCCGAGCCCACCCGCGCCCGCGACACC